>JAGNUZ010000024.1 GCA_017986765.1 Paludibacteraceae bacterium
CTAGAACATTATTTTGTCGTTTAGATAAAAATCTCTTTCTTTGTATATAATAAGTATTTCAAATGCAAACAAGTATAAACAATAATTGGTGGTGGCAATCTAACTTAGAATAGGGTGGATGCTTCGTGCCGTTAATTTATATCATTATAAAAAAAGAACTGTAGGAATCCACCTGCGGTTTTTTTTTATCCAAGTGGAATAACTCTTTTGTAAATGTAAATAACTAACCGAATGCCAGCAATGTGTACTATTTATTTTTATGAACTAATTGCTTTTCGATGGTGATATCAGCTTGATTTTGTTTCGTACATGTTCAATAAAATACATATAATCCTTAAATAATAGTTTTATGAAAACAACAAAAAAAATTGTATTAAGTGAAAATGATATGCCTACGGCATGGTATAACATTATGGCAGATATGCCAAACAAGCCATTGCCCCCTTTGCATCCAGTAACTAAGCAGCCACTTTCTCCTTCTGATTTAGAACCCATATTTGCGAAAGAACTGATTAATCAGGAAATGTCGGCAGAACGATGGATTGAAATCCCAGAAGAGGTAAGAAATTTATACCGTATCTATCGTCCAACCCCTTTGGTGCGTGCATCGGGATTGGAAAAAGCCTTGGATACGCCAGCTAAAATATATTTCAAGAATGAAAGTGTAAGCCCAGTGGGTTCTCACAAATTAAATTCTGCTATTCCACAAGCGTACTATAATAAAATTCAAGGGATAAAATCCATTACGACCGAAACGGGTGCCGGTCAATGGGGTAGTGCGATGAGTATTGCTTGTCAGCATTTTGGTATCGATTTGAAAGTGTTTATGGTGAAAATTAGCTATGAACAAAAGCCCTACCGTAAATCGGTGATGAATACCTATGGAGCGCAAGTTATATCTTCGCCTAGTGATTTGACGGAGGTAGGTCGACGTATGCAAAAGGAGTTTCCAGGAACAAATGGTAGTTTGGGTATGGCGATATCTGAAGCCATGGAAGTAGCTATGAAAGATGAAAATACACGCTATACATTGGGTAGTGTATTGAACCATGTTACCTTGCACCAAAGTATAATTGGCTTAGAATCTGAGAAGCAAATGGAGATAGCAGGAGATTATCCTGATATAGTGATAGGTTGTTTTGGTGGAGGTTCGAATTTTTCGGGTATTTCTTTCCCCTTCTTGCGTCATAAATTAACTGGAGGAAAAGATATTCGTTTGATAGCGGCAGAGCCAGCTTCTTGTCCTAAATTAACGCGCGGAAAATTCACCTACGATTTTGGCGATACTGAAGGGTTTACGCCTTTGTTGCCGATGTACACCTTGGGGCATAACTTTGAGCCTGCGGATATACATGCAGGGGGCTTGCGTTACCATGGTGCAGGTACTTTGGTGAGTCAGCTAAGCAAAGACGGATTGATTGAAGCAGAAGCGATTACACAGACAGAAACCTTCGAGGCAGGTGTTCTATTTGCGCGTTCTGAAGGTATTATCCCAGCGCCTGAATCGACTCACGCTATTGCTGTGGCAATAAGAGAAGCTTTAAAAGCAAAAGAAGAAGGCAAGGAAAAAGTGATTCTGTTTAATCTTTCCGGTCATGGCTTGATTGATATGGCAGCTTATGATAAATATTTTGCAGGCAATCTAGGTAACTACGAAGTAACAGATGCTGAAATTGAAAAGAGTTTGGCTGGTTTGTAATTCCGTTTAGGAAAATATATAGTGAGAATGAAAGAGTGAGTAGGTTGTTGAATGCCTACTCACTTTTTGTATATATCAAATTGATTTTTGGGTCTGTTCTCTTTGTATTGTTTGAAAGAGTTGAATTTTACAATAGTTGCATCTTTTTGTGAGGGCGGATACAAAATGCCCCCTGATTGAGGCGACATCACTATTTTTTCGGCTTTATTTTTCTTGTTTAAATAGATAGTTAAAAAGGCACTTTCGGCTCTATTTGTTCCCACTGCATTGTTGCCGTCTTTTACGTAATAAATGCTTTGTGCATTTCCGATCACTTCTATTTTTTTGAGTTTCCCATTCAGAATGTGACCAATTATTTTTCTACCAGAGAGTTGGTTGAATGTTTCCTTGTCTTCTTCGGATAACATAAAGGCATTTTCATCAACTACAAAATTATCAACTTTTTCATTCGCCATATTTACATGTATGACGCTACCTGTAATTTGATTGTTGTTGTTCCATAGGATTGGATTTGCATGCATGGTAAGCAATGAATCCGACTCGCTGTACGTGAGTGAATCGCAAACGCCTTGCATGTCTGTTTGCCAAAACCGCACACCATGGTATGCTTTGATGGCGTAGGAGTTGTTTATAGAAGCGTAGAATAGGGTATCGGCACTCAAAAATAAGGTGTCGGATGATCCGTGCTCTCTAAAGGTAGCATATTGAGTGAAGAATCCTTTTTCCTTTTTCTCAAAATATTTTGCATAATTACCTGTAACGGATATTTGCTGTGCCGAATCGCTTAATACAACATGCGAGAAAGCCTCAGCTATTGCATTTTTTTTGTTGTAAAGAATGCTGTCTCCTACTATTCTGCGACCATTTTTCTGTGTGATAGATGCTTTTTTTGTAAGTTTGGCATTTTCGGTGGAGGTATGGTACCAACCTTTTTCTGCGTATATTGTAGTGCTGTCGGATATGATATTCGATGGACCAACGAGCGTAGCCACTGTTGTATTTGTATGGTAATGCAGCGTGTCGGAATACAACACAAATTCAGGATTCGTTAAGGTTACATTTTTCTTAAACTTCATCAAATTTTGTTTTGTAATGTATTCTCCTTTCTGTGAGCTTAATATGTTTGTTTTGTCGGTCAATGTTCCATTATCGTAGTAATATCCGATGCTTTGGTAGGTGTCGTAGTCTAATTTTTGCGTTGTAAGCACAGAGTTTCTATTTACCATGCGTACATTGTTGCGTAGCTGAGCCAAACGTGCATTTCCATCATAGAAAAGTTTGTCGCCATATATAAACAAGGTGTCGCCTTGTACTATTTTTACATTGCCAAAGGCATCTAATGAATTATTCTTTTCATAGAAATAAGCACTATCGCAATACATTACTACATTTTCGTGGCGAAAACGCACGTTCCCCTTTAGTAATTGAGCATTACTTCGGGTTGTTTGGTCGAACGATAAGGTCTCTGCTGATTCGAGAAAAACAGTTGTTCTTTTTTGTGCAAATAGCTGAATAGGCATTTGTAACACAAAGAATATAGCGATATACGATACTATCAAAAAACAATTTTTCATGTCTGCATTTAGGTGTTTTTATACTAAAAGAGATTTTCTACTATACTGTATGTGATATTCAAATTTTATGACAGACGTTATTTTGTGTGTATCCAATTGGGGTAGGCAAAATCGCACTCTCTAAATTCAGGCGTGATGTAGTTGTATGTATTCGCTATTTTGTCGATAATCCAAGTTTGCAGAGTTTGTGCATTTTTGAGGTTAGTATAGGCTGTTTTTAATTCTTGGTAGTCATCTTCAATATTGGCTTTGTGCTGTAGTGTTTTGGCTTGTAGTCGAATGATTGCCGTAACTTCTTTTCCGTTTTCGGCAGTGTAGCTAAATGGGCTCGATATTTCGCCTACACGCAGGCGGGCAACTTGCGTTGCAATTTCTTGAGGTAATTCACTCACTTGAAATTTTATACTTCCAGTATTGGCGTTTATCATTAGGCCTTGGCTATGTTTTGTGGCAGATTTATCCGATATACTTGCTACAGCTTCATCAAAACGCAGCGTGCCTTTTCGTGTGTCCTCTGTAATGCTGTCTAGCTTGCCTGTTGCTATTGCTTGCTCTTCTATCGATACTTTTGGGCGCATTAATATATGACGGCAATTTAATTGGTCGTCTTTTTTGTCGATAAACTGTATAATGTGATAGCCAAACTCGCTTTCGACTATACGAGATACTTTTGTTGGATCGTTTAAAGCAAAAGCCACATTGGCAAATTCGGGCACTAACATGCTGCGAGAGCGAAAGCCAATCTCGCCTCCTTGAAGTCCAGAAGCTCTATCTTCGGAATAAAGTATGGCCAAGGTTGAGAACTGAATTTCTCCACTTTCGATACGCTCGCGAAACTCTCTTAATCTGCTTTTTACTCTTTCTACTTCGGCTACTGAAACCGTGGGAGTAAGAGTGATGATTTGTACTTCCACTTGCTCAGGAACTATTGGCAAGCTATCTGCTGGAATGCTTTGGTAGAAAGCACGCACTTCGGCAGGAGTAATTTTAATGTTTTTGGTGATTGTTTGCTGTATTTCTTGTGCCAACAATTGATCTCCGAGCATACGTTTGAGTTCTTCGCGCATCTTGGGTATTGACTTTTTGAAGTAGCTTTCTACTTTTTCTTTAGAGCCTAAATACTCAATGAAATAGTTGATGCGGCTATCTGTTTGCTGATTGATGCTGCTTTCAGGCACTGTAATGCTGTCTAATTTAGCTTGAGCGATAAACAGTTTTTGTAGAGCTATTTGTTCGGCAATAACGCACTGGGGATTTTCAGGCACAGGTTCTTTTTCGTACGTAAGTCGTACAATTTCATTTTCGATTTCAGACTGTAAAATAGCCTCATCGCCAACCACCCATACTACTTGATCTACAATCACATTTTGAGCAACCAAAGTAGAGAGATGGAGTGTCCCTAAGGCACACAGTAATCCGATTTTTTTTAACATAAAACTGTTTTTGTTATTTTTCTGTTTTTAGGAAGAAAGTAATTTTTTCTTTTTTTATCGCATTGTTATACAGCGTATTCTCAAATTCTTTGATATAGTTCATTTTTTCTCTGTGAGATAAAATGTCGATAATTTTTTGTTGTGCAATTTCAAAAGGTTCAATCGTACCCGGATTAACCCTCCCTGTAATACGCAGAAAATACGTGGACGAGCTGTCTTGTTGTTCTACTAAGCCTCTCGTTAGAATTGGGTCTGTCCAGTCAACATGATATGGAAATAACTTATCTACCTTTTGATATGGAGTCCATTCTTCTCTGAAAAAAATGTAGGAAGATGCATATTGTATGCAGTATTTTTCGATTTTTTCTAGGGTTTTGTCGTTCATTTCCAACATCCATTTTCGCAGTTGTTTTTGATTGGGCGCTTTTGATGGTACTTGTACAAATACACCTTTGATAATAGGTTCTTCTAAAATGAAATTGTGTTTCTCATCTTCATACACAGCCATGATGGCTTCCTCTTTGATGTTTTTTAGTTTTTGAGAAATGAGCTCTTGTTTGTATAAATTAATAATCAACTCTGTTCTGTATTCTTCTGTTAACCTATCTATCTCCTCGGTAGAACGAATGTTTTGTTGTGCTTTTTCGCGTAATAAAATGTTTACCGCCCAGTTTTTCTTATAAGTCTCAATAAAGTTGGTAGAGTCTTTCCCTGTAATATTTTCGGGGAGTATTTTCTCTATTTCGTCTAAGTATAGCACTTGTTCGTTGACCGACATCACCGCTACTCGCTCCGCATCTATCGACACGATTTTATCGCAGGCAACGAGTGTAATACTTAGCAAAAGAATATATAGAAACTTACTGGGCATCTGTTGGCAAGCTGTTTAACAAAGTTTTATTTACTTCAACCGTATATTTGGAGCGTAAACTTTCTATCCACTGTTTGTCTAAATAATTTTGGTAATCGTTGGTTACGATACCGCGAATATCTTGATACGAGGATGGATATTTCTTTTGTATATCTCCTTCTATAAATACGTATGGAAATTCTTTGTTTTCAGGTAATTCTCCTGTTTTAAAGGCTAATTTATCAACCACAGAATGTGTGCCTTTGGCAAATAATCCATTTTCAACTTTTATCGTGGCTTTTTCTGTCAAGTTAAATGTTTGTTTTAGCTTGATAGACAAGTCTTTTTGAGGTGTTTTTTTTGCTAGTTTTTCAGCCGCCTTGTAGGTTTCTTTTGTGTCGCAATATACTATTACTCCTTTAAATCGAGGAGTTTCCCATGCATATTTTTCTTTGTTTTTGTCAAAGAAAGCACTTAATCCTTCGGTATCTTTTGAGGCTTTTGACCAAACCATTTCATTGCTGATATTAAACAATAAAATGCCGTCTTTGTATTCTCTCATGAGCAAGCCAAATTCAGGGTACTTCGTTTCCAATTGGCTGTTTTCGTACTCCACGAGTTTGATGTTTGCTAAATTTTGTGCTGCATTATTTAATACAGAAGCATCAAATGAGCTATCTTTCTCACTTTGTGCAAACGCATAGTTTAGTATGTCTAATTGAGAAACCGTTTGGTCAGCAAATGTATATACGGGCAAGGTGTATTTTTCTCTTTTGGCAAGTAAATCGCTTGTTGGATTCGTTGCAAGAGTTTGCAGAGCTGTTAAGTTTTCTGGATAGCTTTTGAAATCATATGCTGTTTTTAGTTTTGCAATAAAGCTATTGGCGATGATGATTGCCCTTTCGTCTGTTTTTACACGAGGTTCGATTAATGGGTAGGCTTTTTCCAACGACATGATGTCGCGTTTGTCTAATAACTGAATAATGTGCCAGCCATATTCCGTTCTTACGGGAGCCGAAACGTCTCCTATTTCTTGCAGTCCAAATACAGCTTTTTCAAATTCGGGCGTTGTTTTTCCTGTTCCAGTCCAATCAATTTCTCCACCATTGCGTGCCGATGATTGGTCTTCGGAATTTGCTTGTGCCAAGCGTTTAAAATCTGCTCCTAAGGCTAATTCGTCATATATCCCTTGTAGTGAACGTTCTATAGCGGCTTTTTGCTTTTCGCTAGCATCTTCAGGTACTCTTTTTAAGATATGTGCTACTAAGCGTTCACCAGCAGTAGGGCGTTTTTCGTGTACCTTTATTATATGGTAGCCAAAGCGTGTTCGTACAGGTGCTGAAAATTGACCAACAGGGGTTGTATAGGCTGCTTCTTCAAATGGATATACCACCATCATGCCTGTAATAAATCCAAGGTTTCCTTTGTTTTCTTTTACACTAGGGTCTTCGGATAGTGCTAAAGCAACGCTCTCAAACGATTCTCCTTTGGTTAATCTGTTATAGGCTAATGTTGCTTTTTGGAAAGCGGCTAAGGTGTCGCTTGGAGATGGGTTTGGACTTAGTTGGATTAGAATATGACTCACATTTACATCTTGGAGCAAATGTTGGTAAGCCTCTTTTACTAATTCGTCTATTTTATCGCCATCCGTTAAGTAGGGTTTGATTAATTGCTTGCGGTATCCGTCTAATTCTTGCTGAAAACTCTGTGCGGTATCCATTTTCTGTATAGATGCCTCATGCACTTTTAGCTTGAAATTAACGAAAAGTTCCATGTACTCATTTGCAGACATGTTTTGCTGAAAAGTATCTGTATTATTTTTGTTGAAATAATACTCGAATTCTTCCAGTGCAATTGGTTTCCCATCAATACTAAGCACGGTATTATTTTGTGCTGTGGTGATTGTAATTGTTAGGAAAAGGCTGAGTAAAGAAAGCAATTTTTTCATAGTCGTATGTATTTATTATTCACCTCTTGTATAGTTGGGAGCTTCTTGGGTAATGGTTACATCATGTGGATGATTTTCTGTTACTCCTGCGGATGTGATACGTGCAAATTTGGCATCGTGTAATTGCATAATGTTGGCTGCACCACAATAACCCATACCAGCACGCAGGCCACCTATCATTTGGAAAATGACTTCGTATAAAGAACCTCTGTACGGAACACGAGCAGCGATGCCTTCGGGAACGAGTTTTTTTACATCAAACTCACCACTTTGGAAGTAACGGTCTTTCGAGCCTTTTTCCATAGCCTCGAGCGAGCCCATGCCTCTGTATGCTTTGAATTTTCTACCATTAAATAGGATTGTTTCGCCTGGACTTTCATCCGTTCCTGCTACCAATGAGCCTATCATTACTGAAAATCCTCCTGCAGCTAATGCTTTTACTACATCGCCAGAGTAGCGTAATCCGCCATCGGCTATCAGTGGAACACCAGTTCCTTTAATGGCTTTTGCCACGTCGTATACAGCTGTTAATTGAGGTACACCTACGCCAGCTACTACGCGGGTGGTGCAGATAGAGCCTGGTCCAATACCTACTTTCACGCCGTCAGCACCTGCGGCTACTAAGGCTTTGGCAGCGTCTCCTGTGGCAATGTTGCCTACTACAATATCGATATGTGGAAAACGTTTTTTTGCTTCTTTTAGTTTTTCGATTACAGAAGCAGAATGACCGTGTGCTGTGTCGATGACAATCGCATCTACACCCGCATCTACAAGAGCCGTCATACGCTCCATGGTATCTGCGGTAACGCCAACGCCTGCGGCTACTCGTAAGCGTCCTTTTTCGTCTTTACAAGCCATGGGTTTGTCCTTGGCTTTGGTAATGTCTTTGTAGGTAACTAAACCTATTAATTTACCATGTTTGTCGATAACGGGCAGTTTTTCAATTTTATATTTTTGCAATATTTGAGCTGCCGACTCTAAGTCAGTCGATTGTTGTGTAGTTACCAAGTTTTCTTTGGTCATTACTTCGTCAATAAAGCGGTTTAAATTTCGTTCAAAACGAAGGTCGCGGTTAGTAACAATTCCAACTAAGAAATTATCATCATCTACTACGGGTATGCCCCCAATTTTGTATTCAGCCATGATAGCCATCGCATCCGCTACAATTGAACCACGTTTGATTGTAATCGGGTCATAAATCATGCCGTTCTCAGCGCGTTTTACAATTGCTACTTGGCGTGCTTGCTCCTCAATAGACATGCTTTTGTGGATAACACCAATACCGCCTTCACGGGCAATAGCAATAGCCATTTTGGATTCTGTTACGGTATCCATTGCGGCAGTTACAAACGGAATATTGAGTTGAATGTTGCGTGAAAACTTAGTAGATAGGTTTACATCGCGAGGAAGAACCTCTGAAAATGCGGGAATTAGTAGGACATCGTCAAATGTTAACCCGTCAAAAACTATTTTATCTGCAATAAATGACATACGATTTAGGTATTAAAATTATTGCGTGCAAATATACGCAAAAAATATCGAATTTAAAGCAATCTATCTACGTTAAAAATCCTTACCATCGGGTTTCATTTCTGCGATAAAGTGTTATTTTTTGTCTAAAAGGTATATATTTGTTTGTCTTCTGCCAGAATGCAGTTTTCGAAAATCTCTTTTGCTTCGTGTAAAAGGATGGAAACATCGTTATAACGAGCCGAGTAGTGTCCTAAAATTAATTGTTTTACCTGTGCTTGCGAGGCGATGGATGCTGCTTGTTTGGCCGTAGAATGTAGCGTCTTTTTTGCACGGAGTACTTGCTCTTCGGCAAACGTAGCATCGTGGAATAGGCAATCAACTCCTTCGATAAGCGGGATTATCTTTTCGTAATAGGCTGTGTCACAGCAATATGCATAGCTTCTCGACGGGTTGGGAGCTGTCGTAAACGCCTCGTTTGCTATCAGTTCACCTTCGGTTGTATGGTAATCTTTGCCTTCTTTTAGCGCGTTAATCTCTTTTACACCAAGTTGATAAAAATCAATCATGTCTCGTTTTATATGTAATAACTGGGGTTTTTCTTTAAAAAGAAATCCACAGGTAGGTACACCGTGTCGTAGAGGGATGGTTTCTACAGTTAGCGACTTGTCATCGTAAATAATTTCGTTTTTGCCAGGGACATAAGACTCAAAATAGACTTTGTATGTTAAATCTTTGCAGTAATAATCGAGTTGCGGTTGCAAGAGCATGGCTAAATCCGGATGTGCGTGGATGTGTAAATCAGCAGTCCTTTTCATTAGCCCAAAGGTGGAAATAACAGCTATCAAACCGAAACAATGATCGCCATGCAAATGAGAAATAAATATATGGTTGAGGCGAGTTGTTTTGATAGCCATTTGTCGCATGCGGAAAAGCGTTCCGTCAGCACAATCAATCATAAAACTTTTATCGCGTATCGAAAAGACTTGCGAGGTAGAAAATCTGCCATAGGATGGTACAGCCGAACCGCTGCCTAGTATGGTAAGTTGAGCATTCATTTCGTGGAGTTTGAGAGGTGTATTATTAAATTTTTATCGCTATATATTTCACCTTGGTCGAGTAGCCAACGGGTGGTTTCGATTACTTTCTTTTCCCGATGAGGGTATAAGTTTGCTATTTCTTGTACGGTAAGGTTTTTGTCAGCAACCAGTTGTTTTATTTCTGCACATAATTGTTGAAATTCCTGTTTGGCAATATCCTTCTTTTTGCGTGCCAAACAAACATCACATTGTTTGCAGTCTTCGGTATTTTGTTCGCCAAAATAGGAGAGTAGCATGCGACTTCTACACAAAGAATCATTTGTGGCATAGCCAATAATGGCGTCAATGCGTTTGAGGTAACGTGCTTTTTTATCCTCGTATATTATTTTTGAAATTGAGACGTGCTTTTTTTCTTGTCGCTGTTGTATATATGTAATGTATGGTTTCTTTTTGCGAGGTACATACTGTATGATTTTCGCTTGTGCTAAATGAATAATTGCTTGGTATGTTTGGTCGAGCGTAAGCCCCGCTCGTTTTGCAATTGTTTCTTCATTGATATATGCAAAATCGGTAAATAAACCTGTGTATGAGCGCAAAAGGGTGTGTATTACGCTGTCTGTAAACGCATTGGTCTGATTGATGGAGTATAGTTCATCACGCGAAACGGTAAACAAAACCCGCGAATTGCTATCCACATCTTCGGTATAACGAAGATAACCCGCTTGTTCCAATATCGACAAGGCACTATGTACAATCATGGCCGGAAAATGAAATTTACTGCAAAAATCAAACACATCGAAATCGTAAGCAGCGCCTTCTTTTCCCTCTGTTGGAATTTGAAGATAATTGGATACTGCTTCGTATATTTCTTTTATAGTTTCTTTTTCAGGGAAATTATCTTTGATGCGTTTTTCAATCTTATTTTTATCCGCATTGCTGTATAGTAAAATGGCGTAGGCTTTTTTCTCGTCCCTGCCTGCTCTGCCTGCTTCTTGAAAATAATTCTCGATACTATCAGGCAAATCTAAATGAACGACTGTGCGTACTTCTGCTTTGTCGATACCCATGCCAAAGGCGTTGGTCGAAACCATTACCCTACATTCGCCGTTTTTCCATTTTAGCTGACGCTCGTCTTTGGTTTGGTTAGAGAGGCCTGCATGAAAATAATTGGCACTGATTTTATTGGCATTTAAAAAATCAGCTGTCTCTTTTGTTTTTTTTCTATTTCGCACATACACAACGGACGTTCCTTCTACTTTTTGTAAAATGTGTAGTAATTGCGTAAGCTTGTCATCGGTGTGACGCACGATATACACTAAATTGCTGCGAGCAAAACTTTTTTGAAACACATTGGGCGTTGCAAATTTCAATTGAGCCTGAATATCTTCGACCACCTCTGGCGTAGCCGTTGCCGTAAGGGCTAGAATGGGCACATTGGGTAGGTGCTCTCTGATGCTAGCAATTTGTCGGTAAGAAGGACGGAAATCGTATCCCCATTGAGAGATACAATGCGATTCGTCCACGGCAATCAGGTGGATGTTTAATTGCTGAATTTTATCTAATAAGATGCGTGTAGCTAAGCGTTCGGGCGAAACGTATAGAAATTTGTAACTGCCATACATGCAATTGTCGAGCGTTATCATCATCTCCTCGTAGCTCATGCCACTGTAAATGGCGGCCGCCTTAATGCCTTTTTTTTTCAGGTTGTCCACCTGGTCTTTCATCAAAGCGATGAGGGGAGTAACGACCAAACACAATCCTTCTTTTGCCAAAGCCGGTACCTGAAAAGTGAGCGACTTGCCACCTCCAGTAGGCATTAATCCAAGCGTATCTCTACCACTACCGATAGACTCAATGATGTCTAATTGTAGCGATCGAAACTCAGAATAACCCCAATATGTTTGTAAAATTTCATGGTACATGGTGACCTCAAATAGCGTTTACTCGTTGATTTTAATGTCTTTAATCAGTAATTGAATGTTTTTATTCCCATTAAATGAATTTTCTTCTACCGTATAGCAAATGTCGATTGGCTTTAGGTCTTTGATGTGGGCGCTGAATTTTTCGCCCATTCCAAAAGCGATACCATTCATTACGTTTTCCGAATTTGGTTCGGTGAGTTCTAGTTTTATGTGCTCCAATTCTCTTCCTACCAACCTGCTTGTGCCAAAATCAGTTACTTTATGCGTAGCAAAAATGGGTTTCATATTATCTGGACCATACGGAGCAAATTGCTGTAAAATATTGAAAAATTTGGGTGTAATATCCCTAAATTGAATAACAGAATCAATATCTATTTGCGGTTGTTTTTGAGCATCGGTAATGTTGTCGCATACATATTTGTCAAAACGTTCGGTAAATATAGGTACATTTTCTTCCTTCATGGTTAAGCCAGCGGCATACATGTGACCTCCGAAGTTTTCTAATAAATCCCGACAAGATTCTATGGCTTTGTAAATATCAAATCCCGTAACCGAACGAGCAGAGCCTGTGGCAAACCCGTTGGAAAAAGTAAGCACGATGGTTGGTTTGTGGTACAATTCCGTTAAACGAGAAGCTACAATGCCAATTACGCCCTTGCTCCATGAAGGGTCGTACACCACAATGGAGGTTCGATTTTCAAACTCATCGTTGCCTTGGATAAAATCTTTGGCGTTGCCTGTCGTTTTTTTGTCTAAATCTTTTCGCTCTTGGTTGTATTGGTCTATACAGTCGCTTTTAGCTTTTGCAAAGCTAAAATCCTTACTTACTAACAACTCTACCGCCTCGTTGCCCGAACGCATTCTGCCCGAAGCATTGATGCGAGGACCAATTTTAAATACAATATCTTGGGTGGTTATTTCCTTGTTTCGTAATCCGCACACGTCAATAATGGCTTGCAATCCTACACAAGGATTAGCGTTGAGTTGTTTGAGTCCGTAAAACATTAAAATTCTGTTTTCGCCTGTTATGGGCACAATGTCTGATGCAATACTTACGGCTACCATGTCAAGGAAAGGCGTGATGGCTTCAAAATCAATATGGTTGCTCATAGCCAAAGCCTGAATGAGCTTAAATCCAACTCCACAGCCCGAAAGATGTGCGTATGGATAGGTCGAATCTATTCTTTTTGGGTCGAGTACAGCTACGGCTTCTGGTAATATATCATCTGGCGTATGGTGGTCGCAAATGATAATATCTACGCCTTTTTCTTTTGCATAACGCACTTTCTCTACCGCTTTGATGCCACAGTCGAGCACCACCACCAACGAAAAATCATTTTCAGCAGCATAATCCATGCCTTTGTAGGATATACCGTACCCTTCATCGTACCTGTCTGGAATGTAGAAGTCGATATTGGAATAAAACTGTTGTAGAAATTTATATACCACCGAGACAGCTGTAGTTCCGTCTACATCATAGTCGCCATAAATTAGGATTTTCTCTTTTTTGCCCATGGCTGTATTCAAGCGTGCTACGGCTTTATCCATATCGTTGAGCAAAAATGGGTCGTGCAGTTGGCTAAGTTGAGGACGAAAGAAGTTTTTGGCTTCTTCCAATGTGTGAATGCCTCTTTGTACTAGCAGTTTGCATAAAACAGGGCTAATTCCTAAATCGTTTTTTAAGTTGTCATTGTATTCAATTTCTTGCTGGGTAAGTTCTTTTACGAACCAATTATGTGTCATATAGTGTGTTTTTATTATCGCTTTGATAAAAACTGTACAAATCGTTGTATATTTGCACATGTATTTCCAATACCAATAGGTATCTAGGGAATGAATTGGTAAAGATACAATAAAATAGTAAATCGCACTTCTTGTTAGTGTGAAAAAAATATTTATAATTCAGATAGAAGAACCACGAACGATATGGAAAAAATGAGTGAAACGACGTCCAAAGAGTTTGCAAATGCCTTGCTTGATTCGCAGCTTATCTTTTGCGAAATTGGCAAAGAAAAAGGCTTTTTATGCAATGCAGCAAATGAGACTTTAGTGCAAGCCTTACAAGCTGTTTTAAGGCCTAAATTTACGTATGTTTTGGTAGATAGCACATCGAAATTGCAAGCGTATGTGTCTGCAATTCCTGAAATAGCCTACGATTTATTTGATATGGCAGAAGAGGGTATTTTGATAGTTTTTAAAGAGTTAACGAATATGGCTTCTACTTTGTTAGATAATTCAGAGTCTGTAGCGGTAGGTATTCCCACGGACACGTTTATCCAAAAAATAGTGCAAATAACGCGCAAACCTGTTGCGTTTTTTCCTTTGTTGGAAAACATCGCAGCAAGAAAAGAAGAAATACAGCAAACATTTACCTGTTTTGATGGAATTTTGCCTCTAAAACAAAAAATAAATGCACCTTATGGAATAATTAAATTGGAAAAAGACGGAACTTTTGTACTTTTGCGAGAGTAATCCGTTTTTCTGAACGCCGTGAATC
>JAGNUZ010000119.1 GCA_017986765.1 Paludibacteraceae bacterium
GCTTTAGCCAATGGTATCTCGCAGCGTACCTTGTTTGCTCAGTTGGAAAATATTCGACAAGAAGTAAGTATTCCTCTCGTTTTTATGGGCTATTTAAATACGATTATCCAGTTCGGTTTTGAAGATTTTTGCCAAAAAGCAAAAGAAATAGGCATTGATGCACTTATCATCCCAGATATTCCGCTTGATGTGTATGAGGAAGAATATAAGTCTATCGTTGATAAATATGGTTTGCATTTTGTTCTGCTCATTACACCCGAAACATCTCCAGAGCGTGTGCGTAAAATTGATGAGGTGAGCAGTGGATTTATATACATGGTATCTTCTGCGGCAACTACGGGTACTCAAATTTCTTTTGGAGGAGAAAAACAAGCTTATTTTCAAGGTATTGCATCTATGAATTTGAAAAACCCAACCTTAGTTGGTTTTGGTGTGTCGAATCAAGCTACGTTTGATGCTGCATGTGAGTATTCGAGAGGAGCAATTGTTGGGAGTGAATTTATTAAGCAGCTTACTGCACAACCCACTATTCAACAGGCAGTTGCAACGATGTTGGCAAAAGTTACAGGACAGAAATAAAACGATTAGCAATATTTACCTTGATAGGTATCTCGCTCAATTAAACGTTTGTCTATCTTGTCAACAAACTCGTGATTTTTTGCACCCCAATGAGGAGCTATGCGCATAGTAGCAGGGGTTTGCGACACAAAGCGTTCGATGCAAATATGCGGCGGAATGAACTCGATAAAATCAATACACAAATCAATGTATTCTTCCATTGTATAGAACTGTACAAGCTTGTTATTTTGTTCATATTGCTTTGCTAGGGTGGTGCGTTTGATTATTTGTAATTGGTGTAGTTTAATAATAGATATCGGTAATTTAGCCAATAATTTCGCGTGTTGCAATATGCTTTCTCTGTTTTCGCCAGGTAATCCTAAAATAAGGTGAGCCGCTATCATAATGCCTTTTTCGTGTGTTCGGCAAATAGCATCTACACTCTCTTCGTAGGTATGTCCTCTATTTACGGCAAGTAGGGTGGTGTTGTTGGTGCTTTCTATGCCGTATTCAACCAATACAAAATGTTTTTTCTGTATTTCTTGTAAATACGAAAGAAATTCCTCCGAAACACAATCGGGACGAGTGCCAATTGCTATTCCGATAACACTAGGAAATTGCAACGCTTCTTCGTATTTTAAGCGTATAGTTTCTATTGTGTCATACGAATTAGTATACGATTGAAAATAGGCTATATAATGCTGGGCTGCATGCTTTTTGCCAAAAAAATCGATACCTTCTTCTAGTTGAGCTGTAATTGATTTTTGGTCGTTGCAATACGCTGGACTAAACGACTCGTTGTTGCAAAACGTACATCCACCACGCCCCTTGCTTCCATCTCTGTTGGGACAGGTGAAGCCCGCGTGAATAGAGATTTTTTGTATCCGTTCAGAAAAGAAAGAATGCATAAAATGTGGGTAATCTAAATAGCGTTTGTGTGCAGAAAAATGCGAAAGTGCTTCAGCTGTATTCATTTTACAAAAGTACAATAAAACACAAAGAAGTAGGTCTATATACAACAAATAATGCAGATTCTTTTTTATTTTGAAGTATCACTAATATTGTGTATTTTTGTTGTTCGTAATAAAAAAATGATAGATGTATAGTGAAGAGGATATAAAGTGGCTCGAAGAAAACGGTATTACGCTAGAAATGTTGAACAAACAACTAGACGTTTTCTCACAAGGTGTTAGGGCACCAGAAATTAAACGAATAGCTACATGTAATGACGGTATTCGTGTGTTGAGCGATGCAGAGGTAGATACCTATCAACGTCTTTGGACGGATTATATCGAAAAAAAACAACAATCAGTCGTTCATTTTATACCAGCCTCTGGAACAGCAAATCGCTTGTTTCGGTCGTTGTATCAATTTTATTATTCAGAGCATACTGAACCACAAACTAATATTGATAAAAACTTTTTTAAACACCTGCAAAGTTTTGCCTTTTTTAATGAGCTAAACGTTATTTGCATAGAAAAAGAAGACAAAGATATACATGAACTGATAGAAGATAAAGCATATAAAATCATTTTGGAATACATGCTTTTTGACAAAGGAACGAATTACAGTCAGTTGCCCAACGCACTGTTCAAATTTCATTCTGACAAATCGATGCGGTATGCAGCTTTTCAAAAATACTTACCTAAAAAAATTGCGAAATATGCCTCTTTTGAGCATACACGTACGCCGATACAAGAGAATTTGCTTGAATCTGCCATGGTTTCGGGAACAAAAAAAGGAAATGTTCGGGTATTCTTTAGTGTAAACAAGGAACATTTGCAGCAAATAGCTGATTATGTAGAAGAATATAAGATTCCGATTGAGAAAAAATTATCAATTAATTTAGATGTGGAGTTTTCGTTGCAAGATCCTGCTACGCAATCGGTTGTAGTTAAAGATGATAATACCGTTTTTCGTGATAAGGACGAAAAAATTATATTAACTTCAGCTGGGCATGGAGCATTGCTCGATAATTTGAATGCCATTGATGCCGATATTATTTTTATTAAAAATATTGATAACGCAGTACCAGATGCTTTGAAAAAAACGACATCAACGTATAAAAAAATGTTGGCAGGTGTGTTGTTGCAAATGCGAAAAAAAATACGCTATTATTTAAAACAAATAGACACCAAAAATTTAGGCGAAGATAAGTTGATTGAAATTATCCATTTTGTGGAAAACGAACTCAATGTAAAACGCCAATCCATACTTTCATTGCCCAAAGAAGCGTTGATCGATTATTTAAAAGAAATGCTTGATAGACCATTGCGTGTATGTGGAATGGTGAAAAAAGAAGAAGAGCAGGGTGGTGAACCTTTCTGGATAACGCAAAAAGATGGAGTTGTTACGTTGCAAATTATTGATTTTTATCAAATTAATAACAATGAAGCGATGCTCGAATTATTTGAAACTGCAACTCACTTTAATCCCGTTGATATTGTATGCTCTATAGTAGATGCCAAAGGACATAAATACGATTTGACCAAATTTGTAGATAACGATGCCAAAATAATTGTTCGGAAACAGAAAAAAGAAGAATGGCTCAAACGACTTGAATTACCTGGATTATGGAACGGAGCAATGGCAAATTGGAATACTATTTTTGTAGAAGTACCTGTTAAAACATTTAATCCAGTAAAAACCATCAATGATTTGCTGCGCTACGAGCATCAAAGTCAATAGGTGAGGTTTTGTCTATTTTGTGCAAATTAACATATACTTTGTTTTTCCTTGTTTATTGGACGAAACTGCTATATAAAAGAATATTTTCTTTGTTATTAATATAAAATAGCATATATTTGTTAAAATTTTTTTCAAAACATATACCCATGCTCCTTATTCTATGGAAGATTTAAAATTACTTCAAAACGACCCTTGGTTAGCCCCTTACAAAGAGGCAATTGAAGGAAGATACGCTTATGCTGTAAGCAAAGAAGAAACTCTTGTTAAAGAATCTGGCTCCTTGACCGATTTTGCAACAGGCTACCTCTATTTTGGATTGCACAAAGTGCCTGAAGGATGGGTAATGAGAGAGTGGGCTCCCAATGCTACAGAGATGTTCTTGGTGGGTGATTGTAATAACTGGCAAATTACAGAAGATTACCGCTTACAACGTAAAGAGAATGGTGTATGGGAAGGATTCTTTCCAGAATCAGCCCTTGAGCACCAACAATTATACAAACTTTTTATCTGCTGGAATGGTGGTTGTGGCGAACGTATTCCTGCTTGGGTGAGAAGAGTCGTACAAGATCATAATACCAAAATATTTAGTGCACAGGTATGGGAACCTGCACAAAAATATACCTTTAAAGTAAAGGATTTCACTCCCAATCAAGATCCTTTGATGATATATGAATGTCATATTGGTATGGCAGCAGAGGAAGAAAAGGTCGGCTCTTTTCTTGAATTTCGCGATTTAGTTTTACCACGTATAAAAAAAGCGGGTTACAATTGCATTCAAATCATGGCAATTCAAGAGCATCCATATTATGGCTCTTTTGGGTATCATGTATCTAATTATTTTGCCGCTTCATCTCGTTTTGGTACACCCGAAGAACTGAAAATGTTGATAGATGCAGCCCACGAAATGGGTATTGCTGTTATTATGGATATTGTTCATTCTCATGCTGTAAAAAATGAAGTCGAAGGGTTAGGCTTATTTGATGGTACTCCGTATCAATATTTTCATGACGGATCTCGTAGAGATCACCCAGCCTGGGATTCGCTTTGCTTTGATTATGGTAAAAATGAAGTGATTCACTTCTTGCTGTCTAACTGTAAATTTTGGCTAGATGAATACAAATTTGATGGTTTCCGTTTCGATGGTGTTACCTCTATGTTGTATTTAAGTCACGGTTTGGGAGAGTCATTTAGCGGATATTCAGATTATTATAATGGTAATCAAGATGGAGATGCTATTTGCTATCTTACTTTGGCAAATAAATTAATACACGAAGTAAACCCGAAAGCTATTTCGATAGCAGAAGAAATGAGTGGATTACCTGGTTTAGCGAACAAATTTGAAGATGGTGGTCTA
The DNA here is from genome assembly GCA_017986765.1 of Paludibacteraceae bacterium. GTDB lineage: Bacteria > Bacteroidota > Bacteroidia > Bacteroidales > Paludibacteraceae > JAAYPI01. Next base: position 4,601 of record JAGNUZ010000119.1, read on the forward strand.
GGTTTTGATTACCGCATGGCAATGGGAATCCCTGATTTGTGGATAAAATATATCAAAGAATATACGGATGAAAATTGGAAACCTGGACACATATTCTGGGAATTAACCAATAGAAGATACGACGAAAAAACAATTAGTTATGCTGAAAGTCATGATCAAGCTTTAGTGGGTGATAAAACAATTATTTTCCGTTTGATTGATGCCGATATGTATTGGCACATGGAAAAAGGACATTCTA
>JAGNUZ010000025.1:0-2500 GCA_017986765.1 Paludibacteraceae bacterium
ATTTATAATAATGGAACTATTATCAATAAAGGAAGATTGGTGGTGAGAAGAACGTTTAAAGCAAATGAAGGATGGCATTTTGTGAGTTTCCCTTATGATGTTACAGCGGATAGAGTACTTATAGCTGGTACTGGTTTCGAAACTACTTGGGGCGATTTGGCGGATTATCCAAATGCTGATTTTTATGTGCAAGAGTACGATGGTGTTAGACGTGATTTAACAGGTGCCGCAACCGTTACCAATAGTCCGAATTGGAAAAATGTAGTACCTAAAACATTTGTTAAAAATAGAGGTTATATTATAGCAGTGGGTGAGGATATTACATTGGATTTTGTGTCCGTAATCGGAGAATCGGATTTATTTGCGAAACAAGCACAAATTGATTTGCAAAAATCCAACAATAATCCGGCTTTAGTTCATCGCAGTTGGAATTTGGGTGGTAACCCTTTTTCTTCTCCATTTAATTTGCGTTACGCTACTCAGACGCATGCACCTTACTATTATTTCAATGGCAATACTTATGTAGCAGTAATGGCTCATGACGATTTTGTGGTACCATCGTATGCAACTTTCTTTGTGCAAGCACACGGAAACGAACAATCTCTTGTATTTGAAGAAAACGGTAGAAATGTGCGAGCATTGTCAGTTCCCGAAAGATTTGAACAGCTATCATTAACCATACAAGATAATAGCAACAATGAATTTAGTGATGTTACTCGTATTCGCTTACAAGAGGGTAGAACAACTGAATTTGAGTTAGGAAAAGATGCGGTAAAAATGATTAGTTCTAATGCACTTGTACCACAAATTTATACTCAATCAAGAAATGCAGCGAATAGTAGTTATTCATATGCTGTTAACTCATTGCCAATTACAACTACACTTGTTGATTTGGTGGTAACTACTGGTAAAGCAGGCTCGTACACCATCAGTTTGGAGAACATTGATGATGCTCCGATTTATAGTAGCATCATCTTGGTAATTGGCACAAAAGAATACGATTTGCTGGAAGGTACTTATACCTTTAGCACCACGAAAGCTCAAACAATGAATTGGAAACTGAAATTAGTACAAGGTGTACCAACTCAGATAGTTCAAAATGAAACAACTGCTCTTAGTATAGATAAAGTCGCGAATCAGATTGTCGTAAGTGGCGTAGAGGGTGCTGCTACTGTGCAAGTATATACGGTAGATGGGAAATGTGTGCAAACGATAGAAAATGTCCAAAATAAGCAAGCGTTATTCATTGACCATGTAGGCGTAAGTCTTCTTACTGTTACTACAGATACACAACAAGCAAAAGTGAAAGTGCTTATCGAATAGGTTTTGTATTCTTCTAAAAGAAACCCCATTTTTCTATATCCAAATAGTTGATTCTCTAATTATTTTGATGGTTTTGCAGAGAAATGGGGTATTATTGTTTAAATTTACAATAATATTTTTTTATCTTTGTGGCTAGAATTGTCATGTTAGATTTCTTATTTAAAATTAGAAGTATGATTAGTGTAAAGAAAATTTATCTTATTGTTTTCTCTTTTTCTTTTGTGGCAATGCCTATATTTTCTCAGTTGATGCCTGACAATGCTGCCGACAAAGATGCTTTAACGAGTTGGGAATTATGGCTAACTGTATTTGTAGCAGTCGTGGTATTGGGTATTATTCAATACGTTAAAAAATCGAAGAATAGAGATTAATTTCTTTTCAATTGATTGAGCACGTGAATAGTGTGCGTGGCTACAACGCCTGCAGTTTCGGTGCGTAGCCTGTTCTTTCCAAGTGCTACTGCCTTGAAATTATTTCTTATTGCTATGTTTACTTCCTCTTCGCTAAAGTCGCCTTCTGGTCCAATAGCAATTACCACATCTTTATTTTCCTCACACATATCAGCCAATTCTATTTTAGTTTGGTCATCATAACAATGCGCTATAAATCGTTGTTCGTTGTCGAGCATGCCCATTAGTTTGTCAAAAGGCGTAGCCTCATCAAGTAGTGGTAAATACGCTTGTTGCGATTGCTTGATAGCCGCAATAATGATTTTTTGCAAACGCTCCGTTTTGCTGTTTTTGCGTTCTGAATAGCGACAAATGAGCGGTGTAATTCTATCAACTCCTATTTCACAGGCTTTTTCTACAAACCATTCTAGTCTGTCAGCATTTTTAGTAGGGGCTATGGCAATATGAATGCGGTAGTTTCTATTTTTCGGAACAAAAACTGTTTCTGTAATGCGTATTTTGGTGTGTTTGGCATGAGCGTGTTCGATGATAGCCATATAGATATGTCCGTTGCCATCAAATATGCGTATTGTATCTCCCGCGGAGAGTCGCAATACACGAACAGCATGAGCAGATTCTTCTTCGGACAATTCTAAAGATGATAAAATATCGGGGCAATAAAAGTTGTGCATATAGGTGTTGTATTGAGTTACAAAAATAGTCTTTTGAAAACAATTAAGCAATTAAAAATAGTTTCACTTTTATGTTTATCTTTGCATCCGTATGAA
>JAGNUZ010000025.1:2600-14043 GCA_017986765.1 Paludibacteraceae bacterium
TTTATGTTTATCTTTGCATCCGTATGAAAAAAAGAAATTGTTTAGTTACGGGAGGCACGGGATTGTTAGGTGCACATTTGCTGGCACACTTAGTGCTGTCGTCTCAATATGAGGTATCTGCTTTGCGTAGAAAAAGCAGTAAGATGGATGTTGTGAAATATATTTTTGGTTTTTATACCAATGATATACATGCTTTTATGCAACAAATTCATTGGGTAGAAGGCAATGTATTAGATAAAGAAAGCCTACTATCTGCTATGCAAGATATGCAGGTGGTGTACCATTGTGCTGCCGATGTGCTAATAGGAGATGCTTCAGGCAGTAAGTTGCTTGAAACGAATGTAAAAGGAACACAAAATGTAGTGGAGGCGGCATTGCAGCAAAAACTTGAGACACTTTGCTTTGTGAGTTCAGTAGCGGCTATAGGCAAAGTACCCTCGGGAGATTTTGCTGATGAACTTACGCCGTGGGACAGTGAGCGAGCATACAGTGCCTATGCCCAAAGTAAATACGATGCTGAAAAAGTAGTGTTATCAGTTAACCCTGATGTTATGCGTGTCGTTATTGTCAACCCTGGAGTTATTTTGGGCGCATATAACAAATCGCAAGGAAGTAGTGCTATTATTTATTTAGCTAAAAAAGGTCTCCCGTTTTACATACAAGGAGGCGGTGCGTATGTCGATGTGCGGGATGTGTGCCGAGCTATGTTGCTGTTAGTAGATAGTAATGTGACGCACGAGCGTTTTATTCTCGTTGGTGCAAATACCACGACTAGGCAACTCTTGTCGCATTTTGCTCGTAGTTTTGGTAAAATTAAACCCGTATTCCCTTTGTACAAGCCATTTGTGCTATCAATTGCTTTTGTAGCAGAATGCGTTTCCAAATTGTTGCACAACTCAAGTAATTTGAATAGGAAAGCGGTAAAAGTAGCCTTTAACACGAGCTATTACTCTGCTGAGAAGATACAAAAACACTTTGCGTTTCGCTTTACTACTATCGAAAAAACAGCACAAGATATTTCCACGTATCTGAAAAATTAGATTTCTGCTAACAGTATTTTGAGTAATTGAAATGTTTTTTGTGGCGCTTCTTCCCAAAAGTTCTCGTATTGTTGCAAGTGATTATCTACCCACGGTGTATCGCTAATGATGCGGAAACTTACAAAAGGTATTTCGTGGTAAAAACAGACTTGTGCGATGCTGTTTGATTCCATATCTACCGCTAATCCGCAGGGGTGTTTCTTTTTTATTTGCATCAATTCATCATTGTTGGTAATAAACTGATCGCCTGTACAGATTAAACCGAAAAAGAATTTCTTGTTGTACAAAAGTTTTGACTTTAAGGTCTTTACAAGCTCTTTGTCGGCTTGTATTTCATCAGGAAAGCCCAATTCCTCTTGGTGATTTTGTACTTCGCCTGCGTAAAAATCGTGGTAAGCTGTTTTTTGTGCAATCACAATATCCGCCACTTTCAACCGCTTGTCGATACCTCCTGCTACGCCTGTGTTAATGATGCAATCGGGCATAAATTCTTGTATCATACAGGTAGCTGCTATGGCTGCATTTACTTTCCCAATACCACTCTTTAGCAAAATGATTTCTTTTTCACCTATTCTGCCGACGCAAAAATCAAGGTGCTTGTGTTGGGCGTGCGTTACGTCGCTCAGTAATGCGTTTACGAGTTCAAATTCGCTATTCATGGCAACGATAATGCCGATTTTGTTATAGTGCATAGGGTGTGTCTAAAGAGTATGAGTAAAAGGTATTTGTTTTTCCATAATAAATATGCCCCGAAATGTCGGTAAAATTCATTTGTTGAAGTAAGTTCATATAGGTTTTTATCTGTTTTTCGTGCGAGGCTGTTTTTTCTTCGCCAAATTTATAATCAATAACAATGGCTTTTTCTCCTTGGGTTAAAATCTTGTCAGGACGGTATTTTCTGCCTTGTGCTGTAAGGATGCTCCTTTCGTTATATGATTTGTATTTGCCCGAAAACCAATTTTTTACATTGGGTAAAGAAAAGAAATCCTTAAGTAACCGATTTATTTCAGTCAGCTCATTTTCATTCATAGAACCGTTTATTCTCATTAGCGAAAGTATGTCGGGAATATCATTTTCTGTGCTGATTTTTTCCAAAATGGAGTGCATTAATTGTCCGTATTCCGTATTTGGGTGCGAACCTATAAAGTTAGGGGAATGTAATTTTAGGGCAACTTTAGACGATGGGTCAGATGAAAAGTAGCGAGATAATTGATCTTTCTGTTCTGTGTTTTCCACTGTCTTTTTTGTGTTTCTCTCCCATTTCCCAAAACTATAAAGCTCGCTATTATCCGTATTTTTTGTGCCTACATACTGATGCAGTATATCCCCTACGGTTGATAGTTCGGTTGCTTTCTTATCTTTCGACTCTTTTTTATACATAGAACTGATAAAGATACCATATTTTGCTCTTGTAAAAGCAACATACAAGGTATTTATGTTGTCCATGTAGGCATATAATTTCTCTTCAAAATAATCGGTAAAAAAATGCGTTTTCGCTAATTTAGAACCGTAATTGAGGGGTACTATGGGCAAAGTATTAAACGGAGCTTGGGTTGGTCTGCACCATAAAATAGGAGAGATAGTAGGCTTGTGATCCATGTTCCAATTGCAAAAAGGAATCAACACAAACCCAAAATCCAAGCCCTTGGATTTATGAATGGTTAATATGCGTATGGCATTTTGCTTGTCGGAGGTCGATACCGTTTTGTTCTTTCCTGTTTCTTCCCACCAATGAAGAAAGGACGGAATATCAGAGCCTTTTTGGGCAATAAAATCGAGCACAACATCCTGAAATGCTTGTATATACACAATGTCTTCTTGGTATTGATTGAGCGTAAATAGTTCAATCAGTTTCTCGGTCATTTCGTATAAAGGCAGGTGCATGGAGCTTTGCAAAGCGGCACGTTCATTTTCGTTAAATAGTTCATATACAGTATCCTCATTATTTGTAGTATGGTCAAAATAGTCTTCAATGATAGAATCATTTGGATGCATTAGTTCGTTGTATAGATATACGACTTTGAGGGCGTTTATTTTGTCAGATGGAGTGAGTTGGTATGCAAGCAAGGCAAGCATAAATTGCACCACTTTGGAGTTAGAAATGTTTAAAGATTCTTCCGAAATAATATCGTATTTGTAGTCTTTGGAAGCTTTGATGTCATTTTTGTATTGCAATAAATATTCAGCCACAGCTCTGCCTTCGGAACGTGTGCGTGTTAATACAGCAATGTCGCGTAAGGCAAATCCTGCTTCTTGGATACGTTCAATATGTTCAATCATATTGCTTAATGCAAACTCGGCATATTCATCTTTATCTAGACTAGTTCCAAAACTGATTTCTACATACCCTTTTTCTTTGCGACTTGCTTTTTTTTCAGGGAAAACCTGTTCTACATTGGCATAAGAATCTTGCAATAAGTTAGAAAGAGGATTGCTATCTACGTCAATATTGGCAGTAGATAAACCATCGTTGTATTGTGCTTGAATGGTATTGATTGCATATACAAAAAAATCATTGTTAAAATCAATTACCTTCTCGTCGCTTCGCCAATTGTCTTGTAAGGATTGTTGCTGTATGTAACCAGCAAACGTTTCGTTGAGCTGTTTGGCGAGGATTTTCCAATCTGAATTTCGCCAGCGGTAGATGCTTTGTTTTACGTCGCCTACAATGAGGTTATTTTTGCCATTTGCTAAGCTGTTTTGTATCAGTGGTCTAAAGTTTTCCCATTGTAATAATGAGGTGTCTTGAAATTCATCGAGTAAAAAATGGTCGATTTGTGTGCCAATTTTCTCGTAAATAAAAGGCGTATCACTATCGCTGATAATGCCATGCAGCAAACTGTTGCTGTCGCTTAATAACAAGGCATTATTTTCGCTAATATTTTCTTTGATAGATGCATGTATGTCCGTAATAATGCCTAGAATATTGCTTTGTTTGATAATTACATCGGCAGTGTTGAACAAAATTATTTGCTCGTTGTAGCTGGCAATAAAGTCCAGTATCATATCGTGCAAGCCATTTTCTACTAGCTGTATAATTTCTTTTTGCAGCTTACTCGTTTTTGTATAATACGAGCTTGTGTCTGTTTCTAATTTCAGGAAAGTAGAGGTCAAATCCACCATTTCTCCATTGGCAAAAGGTTCAAGTTTAGATATTGTATATTTTCTAAAATCATCAACTTGTAAGCCATTTTCTTGAATTAAATTGAGAGCTTTTTTTGCTTTCTCTTGTAGTAGTGTTATAGCTGTATCCCTAACTTGCACCAGTGTTGAAATATAGTCGCTGAGGTATTTTTTATCAGTAATCTTTTCTAATTCGTTGCTAAAACGCAGGTAATTTTCTTTGAACAATTCTCTGCCAAGCGACAATATACTCTCTTTAAATTGCCATTTCTCGCCAGCTTCAATGCGTTGTTCGGCAAGTGTAATAAGCCAGTCGAGTAGTTTTTTGTGCTTTTTCTCGTCTAAGTGAAGCATGATGGTTTCCACCGTTTCCGTGAGAATTTTCTCGTTGTCTAGCTCCAGCATGTAATTCCCATTCAGCCCTATCTCACGGATAAATGAGCGGATTATTTGCTGAAAAAATCGGTCGATTGTACTTATTTTAAACCGTGAATAATCGTGCAAAATATGCTGCAATATATCTTTTGCCTGTGTTCGCAACGAGGCTACTTCAACGAGCTTATTTTCATCGCAAAAGATAGGAATATAATCACTCTTTTGGTTGTCGGCTAGCTTGTGCAGTTCCAATAAAATACGTGTTTTCATTTCCTCTGTAGCCTTATTGGTGAAGGTTACGGCCAAGGTGCGTCTGTATGCATCGGGTTTGTCGAAAAGCAGTTTTAAGTAGTTTTCAGTCAGCTTAAATGTTTTTCCAGAGCCTGCAGAAGCTTGAAATACGAGTAATTTATTCATCTAATGGCTATTCTATTTCCCATTTATCACTTTTGTTTTATACCCCTCAGCACGTAGTAATTGGTCTAGTTTTGTTCGCACATCTCCTTGTATGAGTATTTCCCCATCACGAGTCGAGCCACCCACACCGCAACTTACTTTTAGCTTTTTAGCTAATTCTTTTAGCTCGTTTTCTGTGCCCATAAAACCTGTAATGAGCGTAGCACTTTTTCCGTTTCGTCCTTTTTTGTCTATTTCTATGCGCAAGGTTTGTTTCGAAGCAGGTAGGCTAGGGTCGGTATTTGTGTCATCGTTGGCATGTGTCCCAAAATCTGGATTGGTAGAATATACCACTCCTAACTTTGCTTTCCAATCGTTATTTTTCATGTATTTTAAATTTTATTACAAAAGAAACAAAACTAACTGAATAAAAAAAATATTATCTTTGTAAAATGTTGACAATCCTCTTTAGAGGAAAATATACGTGAAAATAAAAAGCAAAGCACATGAAAATACTTGCAGTAGGTTGGAATTATGCAGACCATACATCTGAGTTAAACCAACCGATGCCAACTGAACCTGTTATTTTTAGTAAACCAGATTCGTCGTTGTTGTTAGGCAATAAGCCTTTTTTCCTGCCTCACTTTTCCAACGAGATTCATTACGAAACAGAATTAGTTATACGTATTAATCGTTTAGGCAAGCACATTGCTCCCAAATTTGCTTCACGCTATTACAGTGAAGTGGCGTTGGGTGTAGATTTTACCGCACGCGATTTGCAACGGAAACTGAAAGCTGCGGGACAGCCTTGGGAATTGTGCAAAGCTTTTGATCATTCGGCTGCGGTAAGCAATTTTGTGTCAGTAGCAGAGATGGGCGACATACAAAAGTTGGCTTTCTCTTTGCAAGTAAACAATAAAGAGGTGCAACAAGCCAACACGAGCCAAATGTTTTTTTCAGTAGATGAAATTATTGCGTATGTGAGTCAGTTTTTTACACTTAAAATTGGAGATTTGCTCTTTACTGGCACACCTTCTGGAGTGGGTCAGGTCTATAAAAATGACCATTTACAAGGATATTTACAAGGACAAAAAATGTTTGATTTTTATGTTCGATAATACATGTTTGCATGAAATTATACTCAATTCTCATTTTCTTCTTTCTAACAACTGTTTCCACGCTGTGGGCACAGCAAGAACATCGTTTCTCTGTTGCCCTTGAGTGGCAAGCGATGCAAGAATTAGGTGCCGAGGATGAGGTGTTACAACGCTTGTATTTTGAAAATGCTAATTATCTCGACGAAACAAATTTGCCCTATTTTACATACCGTATTCGCACGAGCTACACACGACCGATAGCAGACTACCAAGTGCGTTTGGAAAATATTCAATACATTGCCTGTACAGTACAAGAAATAAAGGTTCTGTCTCAATTGGAACAATCGTTACCCACAGAATTAACAACTGAGCAGTTTATTTCCGTAGAAAAAAAACAACCTTCGGTAGAAATCCTGTTTTCCCCCATTATACAGCAAGGAGATACATTTGTAAAAGTGCAACAGCTTGATATTGTGCTAACTACCACCAGTACAGAGTCCTCTGCCAAAGCAGGGAAGCGCTCATTGACTGAATCGACTTCAAGCTTGCATCAGTATGCTACTTCCTCTGTATTGAGTGAGGGTAATTGGTATCAAATGCGTGTGGCACAAACGGGTATTTACAAATTAACGTATGAAGAACTACTCAATAGTGGTATTCAGAATCCCGCAAAGGTGCGTGTGTACGGATATGGTGGCGGCATATTGCCCGAAGATTTTTCGGTCGCTCGTATAGCCGATGATGTGCCAGAACTTGCACTATTTATGGAAAAAGGAGCTGATGGTATTTTTAATAGTGGCGATTATATTTTATTTCATGCGCAAGGACCGATTAAATGGACATTTGATGAAACAAGTGGCTACTATACGCACGAGCAAAATTATTATTCCAACTATGGCTACTATTTTCTGACTGAAGGTCTGGATGAGTCAAAGAAAATTACCTTGCAAGAGCCCGTGTTGGATGTGCCAACAGCTACTGTTACAGACTTTTTGCACTATGATATGTATGAAAAGGACATGGTGAATTTGTTGGAATCGGGAAGGGAGTGGTATGGCGATAAGCTGACTAGCACGAATGCCACCTTGAGTATTCCTTTTTCTTTTCCGTCTATTTTAGCCAGTAAAACGGCTAAAATAGAAGCAGTCTTAGCTGGGAATTCTACTCAAACGAGTACTGTAACTGTGAGTATAGACGATACTCCACAAGCAGGTAAAATCACCATATTTGCCATTAGTAGTTATTACCAAGCTGCCCGAAAGGGTAGTGGTACGTATTTTGCCAATCCGAAAAATACGGATAATCTGAACGTACAATTAACCTACACGCCACAGAATAATACGGCGTATGCTCACCTCGATTATGTACGTGTCAATGCGTATAGAAACTTGCGTATGCAGGGAAATAGCCTGTATTTTAGACAAACGAATCAAGATTTACGCTACGAGGTGCTACGATATGAATTAACAAATTCTACACCCGATATTCGTATATGGGAACTTACTGATCCACTCAATATGGTGGAAATACCGACTATGTATGCAAATAATACAATTAGTTTTATTGCTCCACTACGTACAGATGCTGTGGTGCGAGAGTTTGTTGCTTTGCGTACTGCTACCGCATATCCTAAACCAGAAGTAGTAGGCATCATTGCAAACCAAAATCTCCATGCAATACAACAAGCCGATTATGTGATAATTTCGCCAAAAGAATTTTGGGAACAAGCAAACCGTTTAGCCACCTATCACCAACAAAAAAAAGGTATTAGCACCTTGATAGTTGAGCCACAACAAATATACAACGAATTTTCTTCAGGTACACCTGATGCCACGGCTTATCGTTGGTTATTAAAAATGCTGTATGATAGGGCAGGCGATGATGTTGATGCTCAGCCCAAAGCTCTTTTATTTATGGGGTTATCTTCCTATGATAATAGAGGCATAGTGCATAATCGTATGCCTTTGCTCAGTTATCAATCGCTCAATTCAACGGTATCGACTAGCTCGTACACAACGGACGATTATTATGCTTTCTTAGATGACTCGGAAGGACAATCAATTAGTAGAGATAAAATGGATGTGGGTGTAGGTCGACTGCCTATCGCTACTAGTGCCGAAGGTAAAATAGTCGTAGATAAAATTATGAATTATGCAGCCAATAGCAAAAAAGGATCCTGGAAAAATCACATTGCTTTTTTAGGAGATGATGGTGATGGAAATATCCATATGACTCAATCGGATAACCTCGTGCAAATTTTTCAGCAACACTCAGGGAACTATCAGCCACTAAAAATTTATTTAGATGCCTATCAAATGGTGCAAACGGCGAGTGGAAGCAGCTATCCTACAGCCAAAGAACGCATCCTAAATGTGCTAAAATCAGGAGCACTGATTTTTAATTTTGTGGGACATGGTAGTGTTAATTCACTTACTGAAGAACAAACTATTGTGCGTAGTGATATAGATAAGATGAGTAACGAAAACCTTGCCTTGTGGGTAACAGCCACCTGCGATTTTAGTCGCTATGACAACAATAAGACCTCGGCAGGAATGAATGTGTTGCTGAATTCTCGTGGAGGTGGTATGGCTTTGTTTACAACTACCCGCACCGTTTTTTCGGGCGAGAACTACCGCTTAAGCCAAAAAATTTACAGTCATATTGTGCCAGAAGACCCTTTTAATCCTATTTCCTTAGGAGAAATTATGAGAAAAGGGAAAGTGGAAATGGGGACTGATGACAATAAATTAAATTTTGCCCTACTGGGTGATCCAATGTTGAGTTTGACTTACCCTACCAACCAAGTAATAACTACACAAATAAACGATGAGGTATTGCCAGATACGGCTACGATTAATGCTCTCAGTTTAGTAAGCATTGCAGGGTATGTTGAAAATGACAATCAAACGGGTATTTTTGACACCTTTAACGGTACGATACATGTCGTGGTGTATGACAAGGAGGAAACACTTCAAACCTTATCCAATAGAGGGAATGACCCATTTACCTATACAGATAGACCAAATATTATTTTTTCGGGAACGACAAGCGTGGTAAATGGCGAATTTAATGTAGTATTTATGGTGCCCAAAGACATCAATTACCGCTATGGAAATGGACGTATTGTCTATTATGCGGTAGATGAAACACAAAATAGAGAGGCTCACGGACACTCCGAAGGCTTGATCGTGGGTGGATCAAATGATGATGTGATAGCTACAGACGAAGGTTCTATTGTGCGGATGTACCTGAATACTCCCCATTTCGTCTCGGGACAAACGGTAAACAACAGTCCTGTTTTTTATGCTTTCATCAACGATGATTTTGGGATCAATACCGTAGGGGCAGGTATTGGACACGATATTGTGCTTACACTGCATCAGCAAGTAAATCAGACTTTTGTCCTCAACGATTATTATCAAGCTACTTTAAACGACTATAAAAGTGGGCGTATTCGCTATCCATTGTCAAACCTAGCACCAGGAACGTACGAATTACAATTGAAGTTGTGGAATTTGCAAAATATTTCTACAACTCAAACTTTGCGATTTACCGTCAATGATACTGCTAAGCCGACTATTCATTCGTTTTATGCCTATCCAAATCCAGCTTCGGGAAGTACAACCTTGGTGTTGGAGCACGATAGACCTGATGTACTTACTACTGCTACTTTTCATTTGTATGATTTGGCAGGGCACCTCTTTTGGCAATCGAATTCCGTTACCTTGTTGGGCGATGAACCGCTTGTGTATCCATGGAATTTGACTGATGGTGCAGGAGTAAGGCTTCAGCCAGGGCTTTATTTAATAAAAGTTAAAATCGAAACGCCAAACGAATCATTTACTACTGCTACGCAAAAGATTCTCATTTTAGAGCAATAAATTAAAAATTTAAGCGTTATATTTGCATCCATTAATTTAACATAAGGTTTAGTAAAATGAAGAAATTACTCATATTGTTTGTCAATTTATTTCTATTTTCATCTCTATCCTCATATGTTTTTGCTCAAGCGGAAATTGATGGAGACAAAACAGTATTTAATCCTATTACAACGGGTGTTCCTTTTTTATCCATAGCTCCTGATGCACGTGGTGGTGCCATGGGTGATGCTGGTGTAGCATCTTCTCCAGATGCGTATTCGCAATACTGGAACCCTGCAAAATTTGCTTTTGTTGATGGTGCAGGAGGGATGTCGTTGTCTTACACTCCTTGGTTGCGTAAGTTGGTGAAAGATATTGACTTAGCTTATTTGTCAGGCTACTATAAAATTGCTGATGTACAAACAGTATCTGCTTCATTGCGCTATTTCTCTTTAGGAGAAGTAATGATTCGTAAAGATGCTACTTCGCCTGCTATTACTGCCAAACCATATGACTTAGCGATAGACGCAACTTATTCGCGTATTTTAGCAGAAAACTTCTCTATGGGTGTAACTCTGCGTTTTATCTATTCTGATTTATTAGGTGGTGCACCAGTCGAAGAGGCTGAAACGCTTACTCCAGGTGCAGCTGTAGCGGCTGATATTTCTGCTTACTATGGTGCTCCTGTAGCTTTTGCGGAAGGAGAAGGATTTGCACGTGGGGGTTTAAACATCTCGAATATAGGTTCTAAAATATCGTATGGTGATGATTTGAATATGGCTTTTTTGCCTACTAATATGCGTTTGGGAGGTTCTGTAACATATCCTCTCGATCCTTATAATAAAATATCAGCGAATCTCGATTTGAATAAATTACTAGTGCCTTCTCGTCCAGTAAAAATTGATACTGAAACGGATACTGAATATGAAACTCGCTTGTTAGACTATAACAACAGCGACCCAATAGCAGGAATTTTCACTTCTTTTGGAGATGCCCCTGGTGGTTTTTCGGAAGAGTTACAAGAAATAATGTGGTCGTTAGGTCTTGAGTATGCTTACAACAATCAGTTTTTTGTACGTGGTGGTTATTTTAACGAAAGCGCCAACAAAGGAAATAGAAAATACGCTACCTTGGGAGCGGGTTTTAAACTAAATGTCTTTTCATTAGATGTGGCTTATGTTATTTCTGTTGCTCAGAACAATCCTTTAGATCAAACTTTGCGCTTCAGTTTAGCTTTTACGCTTGATGGTATTAAGCAATTTGCAAATCGCTAAGTGAGCTCGTAGTATGAAGATTCGTGTAGGTTTTGGATACGATGTACATCAATTTGCGACAGACAGAGAGCTGTGGCTAGGTGGCATAAAAATTGAGAATAGTAAAGGCTTGCTAGGTCATTCTGATGCCGATGTGTTGATTCATGCTATTTGTGATGCCTTACTTGGAGCTGCAAACTTGAGAGATATTGGATACCATTTTTCTGACACATCGCCCGAATTTAAAAACATAGATAGTAAAATATTGCTGGCAAAAACGATGAACTTACTCAGAGAGC
>JAGNUZ010000120.1 GCA_017986765.1 Paludibacteraceae bacterium
TATTAAATTTATATATGAAATTTCGTGCTGCAAAATTTCGATTTTGTTTTTCAGCGTAGAGGCCTGTTTTGATGGTTGGGTTCCATGAATATAGTGAGGCTAGATACTCATAATTTTTGCCTCCCGAAAGGAGGTTCTCTTTCAATTCTTGAAAATTTCTGATAATATCATTGTTCTCTATACGGTATTGTTGGTAGTATTGGCTAGTAGGATTATTGTTGAGTCGAGCTGTAATTATCTTCCTATCAGGCTCATACCGATTGGCATAGGAGTATCCTAGCGTCCAGTCTAGTTTTTTATTATCTGCATTTAACGAATGAGCACCACTTAACTGTCCAGAATAGATGCTCCTACTCATATAAAACATTTCCGTTTCTTGTATGCTATAGTCGTTGCTATAATCCTCTCCTTGTCGAGATACTACGCGTTGACTCCCTATTTGGTTATAGAAATTTCGGAATTCATAGCGGTTAGCACCATTTGGTGTAATGGAAAAATTGGATAGCAAACCAAATTTGCTATTATTTGTGTAATGATTCTCCGTAAAATCTTTGCTTAAAGAGGGTTTATCTATGTCTATTTGATAGATACCAAAGAGCTTGTTTGTTGTTTCGTGTGTTTGGTAACTGTTGCTATAATTGGCAGATGATACATTGTTTATTTTTGCATTCCCTATATAAAATGAGGTATTATATACAGCTGATATACTTTGGTCTGGCAGAGCTATTGTATTTTTATAGTTCCATCCCTCATTGATTGCTTTGGTTGAATTCACTTTCTCATTTTTTGATACTGCTTCTAAAAATGAAGGGAAGTTTGTAGGTAAATTGCGACTATTTGCGCCCAATCCAATATAATCGTTAGCTGTACGTGAATTTATCAAAAAGTTTTTAAACGTGGTATTTTGTTGATAAGACGTGGTATAGTTGAGGGTTAAGCGGTTATTTTCGGGAGCTATTTTGGTTAATATTTTAATAAATCCGCCTGAAAAATCGGCTGGTAGTTCTGGCGCAGGAGATTTGAATACCATCATATTATCTATAAGAGAGCTAGGTATTATATCAAAAGAAAATGCCCTATTATCAGCTTCGCTAGAGGGTGTTGCAGCATTGTTTAGCCAGACATTGTTATAGCGTTGATTGAGTCCTCTTATCACTACAAAGCGACTACCTATAATCGTTACGCCAGGTACTCTTTTAATAACCTCAGAGGCATCTTTATCTACTGTTTTAGAAATTTGCTGAGACGATACGCCACTAACTACTTGCAGTGATGATTTGATATTGCGATTAAGGGCTAAATCGGTATCTGTGCGTTGTCGAACCACTACTTCTATGGTTTGTAGGCTTACACCAGCTTCTTCTAATTCAACATTTAGCACGGTATTTTTTGAGCTTTCTACTTGCACTTCTTTTATTGTTTTACTTTCGTAAGAGACGTAAGATATTAACAAAGAGTACTTTCCTGTTTTGATGGGTAAGTTATAATATCCATCCATATCGGTAACTGTACCTTGATTAAGACCAACTACCGTAATGTATGCTCCAGGCAGTGTCTCTTTTGTTTTTTTATCAATAATTGTACCCGTGATGCTTTGTGCAAAACTGCTAGCTATCAATAGGGTAAAAAACAGGAAGAAGAATAGGGGTGATAACGATTTTGGCGACAAGAAAGTGTATTGTTTCATTTTGCAGTTTAGTTTATAAAGTATTCTACAATGGAAATGTACGAATACCTATTTTCTTACTGCAAAGGTAAATACTGGGTGTTGCGTTATTGTTACGGAACAATTAAGGGGATGTGACGATTTAATATCGGGTACTTAATTCAGAATATAGAGGCATTCTATAAATGCTATTTCTCTTCGACGCCCACAAAACCCGCTTTTTGCTGTAATTCTTGTATCATTTTTTGCTCTGTGATGCGAAGGTTATTGGCACGGTAAAATTCTAAATAGCGGTCGAGAGATGCCACATCTATCACAGAGGCATAATTGTATGCTGAAATAACAAATCCTTTGTAATCCACGTTTTGCAAGTTTTCTGTTAATCCTTTATCAGCCAAAAGTGCTTTTTGGTACCAGATGGCTTCTGCTAAATTGTCTAATCCGCTGATGGCGATGGCATAGGTTTCTTCATCGATAGCTTTTACTACAATATCCAATTCTTTGATTAAAAAGCGGGTGAAATTATAACTCGCTATGTCAAAAACAAGAGCATTCCGTTTGCTTTCATCGGCTTTTACTACAAATACAAACAGATGATTATCAGTAGGTTCGTACACAAAACCTGCTTTGGCAATGTTTTCGGCAAACTCTTGTACGGTTACGGCAGTTACTCTTTCTGTCAGCAAACTTCCGTGCGAAACTTCCGCTTGTGGTTCTTGTCCTTGTTGCATCAATGCAATCATGTCTTTCGCCATAGGCGTAATTTCGCTTTCGGGAAAGTCGAGTATCAGTTTTTCCAATTTGGCTTTAAAAGCTACTTTACCAGCTTGCTTACTGGTGCTGAGAGCTTCTAAAAATACAAATTTGGGTATTAGTTTGGAGAAAGCAAAATCCCGTTGAGCGACAGCTACATTCGCAACTACTTGATTGAAATTGTTGCTCACAAAAGCCTGATAGGTTTCTGCGTATAGTTTTTCTTCTGCTTGTTGCAAGGTCAGTAGTGTTTCTGCACCATTCGGGTTTTGCAAGAAAATAGCGTAAGTAGAAGTAGGGTAGTTTTGCAAAATAAATTGTTTGCGTTGTTCAGCCTCTACCGTATTGCCCTGTTGCTTATGCAATTGATACATGTAAAAACTGGCTTCCATCAGAGAGGGCGAATTTGGGAAACGTTGCAGTAGCTCGTTGTATGTTTCTTGAGCAAGTCTATAATTCGGTACTTTTTCTTTGTACACATACACCAAATTAGAGAGACTTTCCATAATGGCTTTGTCTGATATTTCTTTTTGTGCAGCAGACACGGGTATTTGTTGCATATAGAATGCAATTCCGTTGTTTGCAGGAGGGGCAACACTGTCTGGCGTCAATCCTGTGTCGGCAATAGCGCTTGTATCAATGCCTGCACTGGGTATTTGCTCTTGAGCTTGATTATCAGCAACTACGGTAACTTTGTTTTTCCGTCTCCAATTATCTTCGAGAGTACGGTTTCCCCATGTGCGTTGAAATTCGATTTTACCTCTTCCCATCAAGGTTGGGTTGTAGAAATACCACGATTTATCGCCAATATCGCCTAAGGATAACGAAGGTAAGGTGGAGAATGTATTTTTTTCCTTTTCTTCTTGTTTTTTAGCGTCAGCTTCGAGCTTTAGCTCCATTTTTTTCGCCGCTTCTTTTTCTGCTTCTATCACTTGCTCGATGCGTTGTATGCGTTCCGCTTCGGGCAATGTAGCTAAAGCCTGCAAGCTATCTTCCAAGAGTACGCGGTTGTGGTTCAGAGCTAGTTCGTTGAGGTTTTCGGACAAGGTACGTAACGCTCGGTAGTTTTTGTATGTTGTGGGCACAATGGGCACAGCCTCATTGAATAAGGGTTGGGCTTGCACATATAATTCCTTTTCGAGATAGAGTTGCCCAAGAACCAAAAGAGCTTCTGCTTTATTCACGCCATTGCGGGTGCTCGATTCAATGGATAATTGCAAGTATTCGATGGCTTTGTCTGTTTGTCCGTGTCGCAGATACAGTTTTGCCAAAGAGGTGTATATTTGGTCGAGGAAATCGTTGTTACGGTCATTTTTAGTTAGTTTGAGCAAATTTTTGCTCATCTTTTCCACTTCATTGCCTTGGTAGGATTGGGCTTTCTTTAAGTTGGCGTTAAAAGCCATTTCATACGGCGGATTTTTTCGCAATACCTCGTTGTACGCAGTGTAAGCAAGTTCGTAGCGTTGCTCTTTTTCGTAAATCTGTCCGATAATAAACGACAAACGAGCTTGTTTTGCCGTTTTTTTTTCGTTTAGCAAAGCCGTTTCTAAAAAAGGAAGAGCCTCTTTTGCCCGTTGTTGTTTGAGCAATAAATCAGCTTTTGCATATACAAACAGTAGATTTGAGGAGGGAGTAAAACTTGTTTCGTTAAGCTTATTTAGCAAATCTTCTGCCTCGTATACCCAACCGATTTCGGCATATCCTCTTGCTAGCCAAATGCTAGCATTCGTTACCAATTCTTCATTATACGAAAAGTTGCGGATAATATACGTAAACGTGGCATTGGCGGCCATAAAGTCTGCCTTGTGAAATTGTGCTTGTCCCAATAGCAACCATGATTTTTCTACCATCGGGTTGAATTCCGTTTGGTTGATAAACGATTGGTATGCTTTGTCTTGCGATTTGTTCGGTTTGCGTTTCGGTTTGCGTGTAATGGAATGGTTTCGAATGGCTTTTTCGCATTTTTCAATACAAATGTCCATTTCGCTCGTAGCAAGCTTGGCATTTTCGTGCACACTAATTGGGAAAATGGGTAGAATTTCGGTGTAGCTATCGGTATGTCCTTTGGCGATGTTCTCTACACCTTTTTTATAGCTTTCTTTGGCATTGAAATACACGTTGTATCGGGTCGTAACAGAGTGATACCCACGTGATAGTGTCGTGTTATTTTTAGTAGAACACGTGCTGAAAAAAGCAATAACCCAAAGTACGATACAGAAATATATACCCCGTTTTGCTAACATAAAAACACGTTAATAGAACAAAAGTA
>JAGNUZ010000026.1 GCA_017986765.1 Paludibacteraceae bacterium
CCTTGGGTACGCTTCTCTTATCGGCATGATTGGAACGGGAATTACAGGGCAACAATTATACACTGGAAGTCAGGAAAATAAAGATTTACACGAGTTGTTTTCAGGTTTCACAAACGTCTGTTATTTTTCCACAGCGGGGTTGGCGTTTTTGCAACCGCCACCTATGCACAATCGTGCCGATGGTGTTACCAAACTGAATATACACCGTACATTGTCAATCCTACATTTATCCAGCATGATTGCTACCAACGTACTCAGTGGAATGCAGGAAGACAATGCCAAACTAAAACCGTACCACAAAGCAGCGGCTATTACAGCCTTTAGTTCATTATTTTTAGCCACCGTAGTCATTAAATTATAAACAGTATGGAACAATTTTTATGGGATTTCTCTATCTATAGTAGCCTTCTTGGTCTCGGGTTGCTCATTATAGCTTTCCTTACGGGCTTGCGTATTATCAAAATTAAAGCCAAATATAGGATACACAAAAAAGCTGCCATTGGGGCTTTTATCACGGTGATGATACACGCTATCATTATGATTTATTTTTATTTCTTTACCTAAAAATCAGTTTAAAATACCTATTCTCAACACAACTAGATTAAACAACTATCAAAAACGATAAACAACATGAAAAAAACAATTATTTTAGCATCAATAGCTTTTGCAACAGCCTTTTATACACAAGCCGACCCTGCAAAGAAAGTAAACTTAACGTTTCAAAATGGCAAGCTGAAAATTGAAGCAATTCACAATGTAAAAGATGTAAAAACTCATTATATCGATCAAATCGTTATCAATGTAGATGGGAAAGATGTAAAAACAATTTCACCCAAAATGCAAAGCTCCAACGGCGCCGAAACACTTGAAATAGCCGTAGCAGAAATAAAAAAAGGAAGCAATGTGGTGGTTACTACACGCTGTAATGAATTTGGTAAGAAAAAAGGAAAATTAACTATCAAATAAAAAAAAAGAAATTGCTATTTCTAGTTCTCCGTTTTCGTAATGAAAACATCCATTATATAGCAAGACGGCAGCTATGATGAAAATATCGATGAATTTCTAATAAAAAAGAATGAAAAGAATAATCCAACTAAGTATCTTGCTATGTTTGCTGATTTCTTGTCAGAAAAATAAGGTGGATATGCCCAATCTAGATAATAATGGGTCAACGTTCATAAGTGGCGTTGACATCTCACGTTATCCTGAGATAGCCGATTCAAGTCCCAAATTCTATGATTTGGAAGGAAAGGAAAAGGATTTCTTAGACATTCTGAAAGAAAATGGCGTAAATACAATTAGGCTGAGGCTTTGGGTGAATCCAAGTAACGAGCACAGTGGATTTAATGAAGTAAAACAATTCTCCCAGAGACTAAAATCGAAAGGGTTTAAGACTCTCTTAACAGTACATTATTCTGACACATGGGCAGATCCTGCTCATCAAGAAACCCCAGCACTATGGCAAGAACTCAGTTTTGCAGACCTAAAAGATAGTGTATATCAGTACACGGCAAGAATAATAAATGAGTTAGAGCCAAATTACATTCAAATTGGGAATGAAATAAACCCAGGATTACTACATCCAAACGGACATTTTTCTACAAATTTCCTGCAATTTAAAGAATTAATGGAAATGGGGATTACAGCAGTAAGAGATAATTCGACTGACACTCAGATAATTATACATTACGCAGGTATTGACGGTTCTGATTGGTTTTTTAATAAAATAAAAACATTGGATTATGATATTATAGGCTTATCATATTATCCAATATGGCACGGAAAATCCTTAGACAGTCTCAAAACCACCATGCAACATTTAAGTAATACGTACAATAAAAAGATACTCATCGCAGAGACATCTTATGCTTTTACACTCGAATGGAATGATTGGACAAATAACATTATAGGTTCAGATGAACAACTCATTACACCCGCATACCCCGCAACAAAGGAAGGACAACGAAGCTTTATAGCACAAATAAGAACCCTAACCAAAGAGGTGGAAAATGGAATAGGATTTTGCTATTGGGGCGGCGAATTAATTGCGTGGAAAGGAGATGAATCCACAGACGCCTCTAGCTGGGAGAATCAAGCATTATTCGACTTTGACAATAAAGCTCTACCCGTGTTGAAAGAGTTTAAAATTCAATAACAACAGATTTCTACGTCTATAATTTTACACTTTTGATGTTTGGATTATCATTCTGAACAGAGCGAGCATAGTCCACTTTCGGTTTTCCGAATATCAATGCCATCACTATTTCAGGCTCCTGTGGAATACTAATTTTCTCTTTCAATACAGGAGCTATATCTTCAAATAAGTATTTGGCAAACAGTAGCTGATATGCTCAAAGAAGTGGGCATAAGTTATCATGCTGCGGAGGTGCATCAACGAGCATTTGACAATAGCCATACCGTGGTATTTGTGTTTTGCGAAGAACAATTAATCGGTTTTTGGAAGAGCAGTTTCGGATGGAGAATACCAAGCGGAGATATACGATGTGGCTGTAGTAGCGAGTTATCAGAGAAGTGGAATAGGCAAGGTAATTGTGCAAGCAATTGTAAACAAACGGCCAAATTGCAATTGCAATTTCATTTTATACGCATCGCCTGGCAAGGAGAATTTTTATAAAAAAGCAGATTTTAAGCGAATGAAAACAGGCATGACTATCTTTACTAATAACTCTAAGATGCAAAAGAAAGGCTTTACTGAATAATGGTTAATCCTTATTCTCCTTTGGCATACGAAAGGCAACCACCGTTTCGGCTATAGCTGCTACCAACAAAAGAACGACCCAAAAAGCACTTTGAATAAACATAAAATATGCTACGGCTATATACAACAAGGTGGACATATTTTGCATGGTATGCAAGCGTTTAATTCTAAAATCGGAACCCTCGTAGGGGCTACTTAAACGAACGCCGATAACACCCGCAGCTCCGACTGAAAAAATATACGGTGCTACTGCTGGAAAAACCATATACAAGACTGTACCAAGCATTAAGGCTATAAAGGATAAAATAAATAAGGATGTTTTCATGGGTATCTGTTTCTAAGAAAACTTATTCTACGACAATAAATATATCTTCGTTTTCTTTTTTCATCATAAATTGTTCACGAGCAAAACGCTCCAAGTTTTCTTTGTCCGACTGCAACAATTGCAATTTCTCTTGATTGACTGTCTTTTCTGCTTGATAACGTTCAATTTCTGCTTGCAACTTTTGTATCTTATGGGCATTGATGTAGCGCGTTTTGATATTATAATCCTCGTTTGTAAACATCACAAACACAAATATCAACGAAGCTATCAGGTACTTATTGAACAGGATTTTTAAAATAGAAAGAAGTATATTCTTCATAGAGATGCATCTATTTTTTTATAGTAACACGATGTATGGAAACAAAATAATAGGAAAGCAACCACATAAACGCCACACGCAAGAGTTTACACCCATAAACGTATGATGCATGCCTACCAGAAAGCCTCCTACTTATTTTATTGAAAGTACAAATGTAGTTTTTTTTCTTTAAAATGCTAAATATTACCCTACAATTATGAACATTTTTTTATCTTTGTACAAAGGAAAAAAACAAATGGAGAATTATATCGTTTCGGCACGAAAATACCGCCCTATCACATTCGATTCGGTTATCGGTCAGCATGCCTTAGTTACTACGCTCAAAAACGCCATTAAAAATAAACAACTGGCACACGCCTACTTGTTTTGCGGACCACGAGGTGTGGGAAAAACAACGACAGCCCGTATTTTTGCTAAAACAATTAACTGCTTACAACCGCTCCCCAACAACGAATCGTGTAATGAATGCGAATCGTGTATGGCTTTTAACGAGCAACGATCATTCAACATTCACGAATCTGATGCAGCCTCCAACAACTCGGTAGACGATATCCGCTCACTTATCGACCAAGTACGCATACCTCCACAAATTGGAAAATATAGTGTGTATATTATTGATGAGGTACACATGTTGTCTCAAGCTGCATTCAACGCTTTTCTTAAAACGTTGGAAGAACCCCCTGCTCATGCTATTTTTATTTTAGCAACGACAGAAAAACATAAAATTTTACCCACCATATTGTCTCGTTGCCAGATTTACGATTTTAACCGCATCAGCGTAAACGATACTGTAGCTCACTTGCAACACATTGCCTCGCTCGAAGGCATTACCGTTGAGCCAGAAGCTTTGCACGTGATTGCACACAAATCGGACGGTGGTATGCGTGATGCACTTTCTACCTTCGACCAAGTGGTAAGTTTTTGTGGCGAAACCGTTACATATCAGCATGTTATCGAAAACCTCAACATTCTAGATTATGATTATTATTTCAAATTAGTTACGGCATTTTTAGAGAGTAACGTGCCATCGGTCTTGCTTATATTTAATGAAATTCTAAACAAAGGATTTGATGCTCATAACTTTATCGTAGGATTATCCGCTCATCTTCGTGATGTGTTGGTGTGTAAAGACGAGCATACAGCCGTATTGCTCGAAGTGGGTGCAAGCATTCGGGATGCGTATATCCAGCAATCGAAAGTGTGCAGCAACACATTTTTGTTCGAGGCATTGAGCATAAGCAATCAGTGTGATTTAGATTATAAATTAAGCAAAAATAAACGTTTACTCATAGAATTAGGACTCATCCGTTTGTGTCAAATTCAAGTTCCTAAGGCAGCTAACAATACGAATGAGAGCAAGACCTTACAAGCTATTAAACAGACTGATAGCAAGCCAAATCAGCCAACACAAGAAGTACAAAGTGCGCCAACAACAAGTACTCCGACGACACCGAGCAAGCCGATAGAAAAAAGCCCTACTCCTGCTGTGGCGAAAGTAATGCCCAATAGCAAATCATCGTTAGGTGGCGTTTCGATAAAACTAATAGAACAGGCTGTAAGCGAAACGCAAAAAAAAGAAACTCAGTCGATTGAGGTTCAAACACGGAACAATCCATTTACTATCAATCAATTGGAAGATGCTTGGAGAAATTTCGCCTCCACGATTCCCGAAAAACATAAAATATTGTTTGTATTTGCGAGCAAAAAACCCTCGCTAGAAAATATAACGGACATACACATCCAAGTCAACGACCCCTCGCTGGGAAAAGACATGGAAGATTTGAAAGGTCAAGTAATGAGCTATTTAAAAAAAACATTGCAAAATGATAAGCTTACATTACACATTGATTTAGTAGAATTAACGGAAGAGCACAAAGCTGTTTCGAGCGGAGAAAAAGCACGGTTAATGAAAAAGAAGAATCCTGCTTTTAACCAATTTATAAAAGAATTAGGCTTAGAGCCATTATAAAAATAAGCAATTGTGAATATATCAAACGAAAAAGCATACGTATTACTTTCTGGCGGACAAGATTCTTTTGTTTGCCTCATTTGGACGTTGCAACATTTTACCCAAGTAGAAGCCGTGAGCATTGCCTACAACCAACGCCACGAAAAAGAAGTCGATTATGCTAAAAAAATAGCAGCTCATTTTAACGTTCCTCATCATACCTATGATATTGGCAATTTCTTGAGCAGCATGTCCGAAAGCACCTTGCTGAACACAGGCAATCACAGCACACATCATGCACAATCAAAAAATCTACCTGCTAGTTTTGTGCCAAATCGCAATGGACTATTCTTAACAATTATCGCCAGCCATGCGTTCAAACAAGAGCATAAGCACATTCATTTGGTAACGGGAACATGCCAAACAGATTTTTCGGGTTACCCCGATTGTCGCGATAGTTACATTAAATCGAAAGCCGTAGAATTATCTCTTGGATTGGATATTCCAGTAAGCATCTATACGCCACTGATGTGGAAAACGAAAGCAGACGCATTTGCTATGGCAGACGATGCTGGAAAATTAAACGAACTGATAGCGCTCACCCTCACCTGCTACAATGGTGAAGAAACCATGCACCCATGGGGATATGGCTGTGGCGAATGCCCATCGTGCTTATTGAGAAAAAAAGGCTACGAAGAATTTTTGCAAAGCAAATAAAAAACTAGGCCATGATAAAAGCAAGCCCCGTTTACTTTGTATCCGAAATCTTTGAATCCATTCAAGGTGAAGGGAATTTTGCGGGTATATATAGTTTATTTATACGCTTTCAGCATTGCAATTTGGCATGCAGTTGGTGTGATTCCAAATACACCTGGCACAAAAACGACAGCCTCATACCGCAATCTGTTGATGAGTTAAAAGAAATTATACAAGAATCAAAAGCCCAGCACATTATTTTTACGGGTGGTGAACCAACTCTCTATCCATTGGATAAATTGGTGGTAAAAGGGAAAAAGTTCCACGTTGAAACAAATGGCACAATTATCCCAACCGAACCCTTACAGCTGACATTATCTGACGGCACACACATCGAACGTGCTGCAATGAAAGAGTCTGCTATTAAGCAATTTAACTGGGTAGTATCGCCTAAATTGAGCAATGCTATAACGGATATTCAAACGGGTTTTTTAGCCTATTGGGCAAGTAAAGAATGGGGCATTTTCAAATTTATCATCAAAGATAGCAATGATATAACAGAGATAGAACAGGTAGTTGAACAATACAACATAAACAAAACACGGGTGTACATTGCCATTGAAGGCTGTACGCTGCAGTCGCAACTTCGCCCAGAATTAGTCGATGAATTAGTGACACGAAGATTTAATTATTCACCCCGTCTACACGTAATCCTATGGGGTGCTAAACGAAAAAAATAAGGCTAAATATATGCAATACGTTATAACTAAAGAATTTACTTTTGAGGCAGCACACCGCTTGTTACGCAATTATTGCGGGAAATGCACCAATAATCACGGACATTCGTACCGTGTAACCCTGCATTTGCAAGGCAATAATCTGGACGAGAAAGACATGTTGATTGATTTCAACGAGACAAAAAGACTAAAATCATGGATAGACGACAACCTCGACCATGTAACCATGCTATGGGACGAAGATCCCATGATTGAGAGCTTACGCTCCTATGGCAACAAAGTCTTGGTAACAAAAAAGAATCCAACAGCCGAACACATTGCTGAACTTATTTTGGCACAAGCACAAGCTTTATTCGAAAATTCAGCCATACAAGTAAAGTGCATTGAAATAAACGAAACCTGCACATCGGCAGCACGTATTTATCCATTAGCTAAGTAAGAAATACCATGAATACTCCGCAATTTAACCATTTAGGAAAAAAAAGCAATCTACCATCTAAGCAGTTAGACACTTTCCCTACGCCCAAAAACGTAGAAATAGTAAAATTTGAAAGCGATGAGTTAACCAGCTTTTGCCCCGTAACACATCAACCTGATTTTAACCGTGTTATCATCGAATTTTCGCCCGATGCCTTGTGTATTGAGAGCAAAAGTCTAAAGCTATATTTATGGTCATTTCGCGAAGAAGCGAAGTTTGCCGAAGCCTTGGCTGGCGAAATAGCCGACGATATTTTCAACACCATTCAACCCCATTCGTGCACCATCACACTGATACAAAATATTCGTGGAGGCATGCAATTATCGGTGGTTGCAAAACGTAGCAAATAATCGAAAACCTATCGCAACAAAGTAATAAGGTATTCCCATATTTTCTGTACCGAAGTTACAGAAACACGTTCTGCGGGTGAATGAGCATCGAGAATAGTTGGTCCGATGGAGATGATTTCCATATCAGGATAAGTTCCTGATATTACCCCGCACTCTAGCCCTGCATGAATAACACGTACTTTGGCGTCATGCTGAAACAAATCCTTGTACACAGCAGTAGCATGTTGCAACAAAGGGGCATCAAATCGAGGCTCCCATCCTGGATAAATATTATCCATTACCACTTCTGCACCACAGAGTTCAAATAGCTGACGAATATGGTATGCTATGTGCTCTCTATCTTTTTCATTCAGACTGCGTTGGTTCGTAGCCACTACGATTTGATTCTTGTTTGAACGAATAGAAGCCAAATTGGTAGAAGTATGCACCACGTTTGGCAAATCTTCACTCATCGAAATAACACCGTGCGGACAAGCATCTATCGCCTGTAACGCATTTATCAAAGTAGCTGTATCCCAACCCATTAAACAAGCATCCGTTGAAGATAGGGTAAAATGCATTTCGGGTTCTTCCGTCAGCCATTCTTCTTCCACATCAGCAATAAATATATTCCAATCTACACGCACACTTTCTTTAAAAGCACGAGGAACAGCACACAAAGCATACGCTTCGCGTGGAATAGCGTTTCGCAACGAGCCACCTCGTATCTCCGATATCCACAAGCTATATTTTTCAGCTATAATCAACAAATATTGATTGAGTAATTTATTAGCATTCGCACGTTTTTTCTCAATATCATCGCCACTATGTCCGCCTTTCAATCCGTTTATCGACACTTCAAAAAAGAAATGCCCACGTGTAACTTCTTGTTGTGGAATAGAAAAAACAGCCGTAGTATCGCTACCACCTGCACAACCAACAAAAATTTCATCATCTTGCTCTGAATCCAGATTTATCATCAAAGGAGCAGTCAAAAAGTTCTTCTCCAAACCAAAAGCTCCGGTCAATCCAGTTTCTTCATCTACGGTAAACAAGCACTCAATATCCCTTCCAAAATCCTCAGCAGATAATAAGATTGCCAATTGCAACGCGATACCCACACCATTATCTGCACCAAGCGTTGTGCCATCAGCCATCACCCAATCTTCTTTGAGCAATAAGGTAATAGCATCCGTAGAAAAATCGTGCTGCTTTGAAGTATTTTTTTCACACACCATATCCATGTGCGATTGTAGCACGATGGTTTGTTTCTTGTTTTCTTTCGCCTTAGTATACTTGGTTATCAGCACATTACCTATTTTATCCTCACGCACATTGAGATTATGTTGCTGTGCAAATTGGATTAAATAAGTACGAATAGCGGTTTCTTGTTTCGAGGCTCTCGGAATAGCACTTATAGCTTCAAATTGCTCCCATACGAGACAGGGTTCAAGTTGGTTTATCATCATCAAAATAGGTTTATATGCATTATTTTCACTTCATTCAGTAAGGCTTATTTTGCAGATTTGTTAAAAAAAAACAAAATACCCACCCTTTTACTATTAAAGTACAAAAATACAGAAAAGCTTTTATAAAAGTCTGTTTTATGTTTTATATTTGCATACAATTAAAGCAGTATTCAAGTATGATGCAAGCATTTTTTATAGCTGTAGGAATTTTATTCATTGCCATTCTCTTGTTGGCTGTGAAGATTTTATTTACCAAAAAAGGCAAATTTCCACCCTTACATATCAACGAAAATGTAGCTTTACGCAAGAAAGGTGTCACATGTGCCCACTCTCAAGACAAAAAAGAACAAAATAAAACCGTATAAACAACTCTTTACATATGAAAAATTATTTACTCATTTCAAACATTGTCCTATTTTTGGTTGTAGTGGTACTTGCTGTACTCGTATTGTTTCCACAAAAGACAAACAAAGCAAAGAATGCTGACGACATTGCCATAAATAAAGAAGCAACACTTCCGATTGCGTATGTGGATGTTGACTCTTTGTTGTTAAACTACACCATGTATAAAAGTTTGAGTGAAGAATTGCTACAACAAGAAGAAAAATCGCGTGTTAAAATTACGCAACAAGCTGTTTCTTTGCAAAAAGAAATGGCGGACTTTCAACAAAAAGTTGAAAATCAAGCATTTTTAAGTGCTGAGAGAGCTCAATCGGAACAAGCCCGTTTGGTGAAAAAACAACAGGATTTACAAGAATTAGACACTCGTTTGACCAAAGAGTTGGTGAACAAACAACAAGAGATGAACCTACAATTGAAAGCTTCTATCGATTCTATTATTGTAGAATACAATAAAGATAAGAACTACCATTTAATTATGAGCAATACTGGCAACGACAATATTCTTTACGGAAATAAGTCGTACAATATTACCAACGACATACTGCAATTAATGAATGCTGAAAAATAAGACCTTATGGTCATTAAACATCAAGCTACTCGCATCATCTAAATGGAGTAGCTTTTTTATTACAAAAAAAACCGCTTATGACTGTGCTTGCAAAAAGAACCAAAGAAAATCTACGCATCATATATATGGGTACTCCCGAATTTGCAGTGGCTCCTCTACAAATGCTACTGGATAATCAATATAATGTAGTAGCTGTAGTTACTATGCCCGACAAACCAGCAGGCAGAGGACACAAATTGCAATCATCACCTGTAAAACAGTCTGCAGAAAATCAAAACATTCCTGTCCTTCAACCCGAAAAGCTGAAAGACCCAGTATTTTTAGCCGAACTTGAAGCTTACAAGGCAGATTTATTTATTGTAGTAGCCTTCCGCATGTTGCCCGAAGTGGTATGGAATATGCCCGAATTGGGAACATTTAATTTGCATGCATCGTTGCTTCCGCAATACCGAGGAGCTGCACCCATAAATTGGGCAATTATACGTGGTGAAAACGAAACAGGCGTTACAAGCTTTTTCCTTACGCACGAAATTGATACAGGAGACATTCTCTTGCAACGCAAAATGCCTATTGAGACGACAGATAATGCTGGTACTCTGCATGATAAACTCATGTTGCTAGGTGCCGAAACGGTAAAAGATACAGTTGATTACATCTTGAGTGAAAGCCCCAAAAGAATACCTCAACAAAAACTAGCAGCAGAAAACACCTTGCAAGCTGCTCCTAAATTATTCAAAGATAATTGCCGTATTCAATGGGACAATACGTCCGAAGAGTGTGTTAATTTTATACGAGGCTTATCTCCCTATCCCGCAGCTCATACCGAAATTACCGATGCTAAAATGCTCTTACATCCAACCAAAGTATTAGCAGCAAGTGCAGAAATAGAGAAGCACAATCTTTCAACAGGCACAATAGATACAGACAATAAAACATACATCAAAGTAGCCACGACCGACGGATGGGTACAGTTACACACCATACAAATAGCAGGAAAAAAAGCAATGCAAACCGAAGAGTTATTGCGTGGATTTAAACTGAATATTTCTGAGAAACAAGCATGAAAAAGTGGATTTACATCATATTAGGTAGTATTTCGCTCGGATTAGGTATTGTGGGCATCTTTTTACCACTCTTACCTACTACGCCTTTTTTATTAGTAACAGCTGGTTTGTACTGCAAAAGCTCCGATAAGCTATATCAAAAACTAATGAACCACAAATACCTCGGACCCTACATTCAGGATTTCCGTGTACATAAGAGCATTCCGCTCAGAACCAAAATTATATCGATTTCTCTTATTTGGATTACGATAGGCTATTCCATTTTTTTCGTCGTGCCACTACTTGCCATAAAAATACTTTTGGCAATGATAGCCATAGGAATCAGCCTGCATATTTTGTCTTTCAAAACAAAGAAATAAGCCTTTTTACCATTCCATAAAAACAATAAACTGTCCTTCATCGTGTAACTTTATAGTGAATGTCTCTGCACTACTTTCGTTGAGTGTTCCTTCCCACCAGGTATTGAGAGGACGTTTCTCAATAGCATATTGCAAGCCTTGTACGCTTATGGGACAAGCGGGTGTGAGAGAAAAAATGGAGACCTGTTGTCCTTGATAACTTGTGAAACTGCTTGTTTTGTTCATTGCGACAAACGCACCATAATCGCTCACCATTACGACCTCATCAAGCAAACCTTGATACGTAGCAAGCAATGAAATATTACCCAAAGTATGGTCTTCTCGCTTACCCGTAGCACCCATAATGACGCAATTACGCCATCCATTTGCAATGCAAAATTGTACCGCTTTGGTCAAGTCGTTCGTTTCTTGGTCTGATTGATGAATTAGTTTATCTCCCAACAAGATCTTGGTCGCAGACGAAATGCTATCCAAATCGCCTACGGCATATGCGGGCAATTTACCTAACTGCACAAGTCGCTCCGCTGCACCATCGCAACATACTACCCGTTCGTGTTGCATCAGCAATTTAAGCAATTCAGGTTGAGTTGGAAAAGCGCCATCTGCCAAAATAACAGCATCTATTTGCTGAGGCAAAAATGAACCAAAAGTAGGCTTTTTCATTGTACTTCCTGATTATTAAATTTCTTCCACTCGAAGTAACCGATAGAAGATAAAAATACATAGCAAAAAAACAAGAGAACCGTAGGGTACATGCCTTGAATAACAAACATGCCTACAGATATAATGTTAACAATTACCCAAACAAACCAATGTTCGAGAAATCTTTTGGCAACCATCCACGTAGCTACTATGCTTAGAGATGTAGCCACGGCTTCTGCCAACGGCATTACGGAATCCGTAAATTTTAATAACACATAATAAATTGCTCCTGATAAAACAGTAGCTAATAAAAAGAGAACTAGCGACAAGCGACGAGATATATGTTGAAAAAAAGGAGCAAAAGCATCTTGTTGCTTATTCGGATTGGTTTTGCGTACCCACAGCCAAAAACCATACACACTGATAATTACGTAATATATATTTAAAAATCCGTATGCATAAAACTTAGCTTGCAAATACACAATAATATACACAAACGAAGTAACAAACCCCACTATCCACATAATGGGGTATTGTTTAATTTCGAGGTATAGATAGAGCAGCCCAGTAATCACACCGAACCACTCTAACCAATGTTCTTGTAGATATTCCATCTTACAAATATACATAATTACCTAAAAAGCAAGTACTACATTGAGCATAAAATTACGTCCAGCTTGTGGGAAAAATCCATAATCGGCATATCTATCCAAATGAGCATCACCAGCATCAGGTTGTTGATACTTCGAATATACCCACGCATTGCTCTCGTATTGCTCGTTAAATAAATTATTTACTAAAAAACCAACAGTCAATTCTTTCATCGCTTTTAACTTGAATGAATGACCAACACGCAGATTATTAACAAAATAAGCATCTAACGCACGTTCATCACTTCCCGAATTGTCAATATATTGCTTATCTACATACGTCGATTGCAATGCTGCCGACCATCCTTTATGTGCAAATGAAAAAACACTATTTGCGATAATGTTGGGTGAAAAAGAAATAGGCGTTTCTCCCAATGCATTCGCTTGTTGGTTCGACCAATCCCAATTTTCATCATATACATCTACGTATTCTGTGTAGTTCTTGATGCGATTCTGGCTCAAGGTTACGTTTCCGTTCCATTTTAACCAAGGAGTAATTCTTACACCAGCGACTAACTCTATACCAGCTCTATAACTGTCGGGTATATTCGTAGAAATGGCTTCGCCAATTTCATTTACCTTACCTGTTAGCACCAACTGATTTTCATAGTCCATGTAATACACATTCGCTCCTAGCAAAAAAGATTGTTGCGTATGCGTATATCCAGCCTCATAGTTGAGCAGACGCTCGAATGTAGGTTTGGTGGTTAATTCAGCATCTTTGTAATTGCCTCGCGAAGGTTCTCTATGTCCTATTGCCACGGAGGCATACGCCACATTTTCCACATCAAACGTATAGAATAACCCCGCTTTTGGATTAAAGAAATTAAAATGTTCATCTATATCCAACACTTGCATTTGACTGTTTATCCAATCCCAACGGTCGATACTTCCATAGGTTTTATAATGGATATAGCGGTATTGCAAATCTCCATAAAGGTTTAACTTATTAGTAAGCAAATAGTTTGCTTTTACATAAGTATTAGCATCTGTTTTTTCTCCCACACTGCGGTAATACTCTTGCCCAGGTATAAACGTTGCATCTCCTGCATAATTTTTCACCCATTGTAGCTGTCCAAAGTGATCGCCAGTATAATAGTTCGCTCCTCCACCCCACGAAACGGATACTTTATTCTTTGTATAATCTAATGAAAATACACCTCCGCCAAAATCATTATCGAGCCTTTTTTGTCGCACCAAATCGCTTTTCTTTACCGTTTCTCCTTCAAACAAGAAAGG
>JAGNUZ010000121.1 GCA_017986765.1 Paludibacteraceae bacterium
CTACCCCGCTCCATAGCCACACGTGAGGCTTTTCTTAACGCCATGGTATTGGATGTGGCAATGGGAGGTTCAACCAACACTATTCTACACACATTAGCCATAGCGTACGAAGGAGAAGTTCCTTTTACCATGGATGATATTGATGCCGTATCTCGCAGAACTCCTTGCTTATGCAAAGTAGCTCCTAACTCCGATAAATACCACATTCAAGATGTAAATCGTGCTGGTGGAATTTTAAACATTTTGGCTGAATTGTCAAAAGGTGGATTACTTGACACCTCCGTAAAACGTGTTGATGGTCTTACACTCCAAGAGGCTATTGAGAAATACGATGTTACACAAGAAGGTGTAAGTGAAATAGGCACGAAGAAATACAAAAGTGCTCCTGGTCATGCCTTTAATTTGGTAATGGGTTCGCAAGAAAACTACTACAAAGAATTAGATACCGACCGCATAAACGGTTGTATTCGTAACCTAGAAAATGCCTACACCAAAGATGGCGGATTGGCTATTCTAAAAGGAAATATTGCCCTTGATGGTTGTGTAATCAAAACAGCAGGTGTTGACGAAAGTATTTGGAAATTCTCTGGTACAGCTAAAGTATATCATTCGCAAGATGATGCTTGCTACGCTATTCTCAAAGGAGATGTAGTCGCTGGCAATGTAGTCGTAATTACCTACGAAGGGCCAAAAGGTGGTCCGGGCATGCAAGAAATGCTCTATCCTACTTCTTATATTAAAGCACGCCATTTAGGCAAAGAATGTGCCCTCATTACTGACGGTCGCTTCTCTGGTGGCACATCAGGTTTATCTATCGGACACATATCTCCCGAAGCTGCTGCTGGTGGTGCTATCGCTCTGATAAAAGACGGTGATACCATTGATATTGATATACCAAACAGGAGCATTCAGCTGCGTATTTCGGATATCGAATTAGCTGCCAGACGAAGAGAAGAGGAAAGCAAGGGTAAAAATGCGTGGAAACCAGAACGTGAAAGACATATCTCAACTGCTCTGAAAGCTTATGCAAGTATGGTAACATCTGCTGACAAAGGAGCTGTTCGAGTCATTGAGTAAAACTTACAGTATAACTATTTACTTTTTTATTCCCTCTAGTTTTATTAATACAGACTTTTTATATTACACTAAATATACATACATTATGGAAAAGAAAACAATTCAAGGGTCGTATGCCCTATTAGAATCGTTGCTACACGAAGGTGTAGATACTATCTTTGGATACCCTGGAGGTGCTATTATACCTGTTTTTGATGCAATGTACGACTATTACGATAGATTACGCTATATATTAACCCGACACGAACAAGGTGCTACTCACGCTGCACAAGGCTACGCCCGTGTATCTGGCAAAGTAGGTGTTTGTATCGTAACCTCTGGTCCAGCAGCTACAAATGCTGTTACAGGTATTAGCGATGCTATGCTCGATAGCACACCGATGGTTGTAATTACGGGTCAAGTAAGTGCAAGCTTATTGGGGACAGATGCATTTCAAGAAATTGACGTTATCAGTATTACCCAACCCATTACCAAATGGAGTTACCAAATACGCAAAGCAGACGAAATCGCTTGGGCTGTTTCTCGTGCATTCTACATTGCACAAAGTGGCAGACCTGGACCTGTTGTACTAGATATAGCAAAAAATGCACAGCTAGAAACGGTTGATTTTAGGCCTTTAAAATGTAATTTTATTCGCAGTTATATACCTACTTGTAAATTAGATGACGAAAAAGCACAACAAGCTGCCAAGTTAATTAACGAAGCAAAAAAACCATACGTATTAGTAGGTCAAGGGGTTACATTAGGGAATGCAGAATCGGAATTACTCGCATTTATCGAAAAAGCGAATCTACCATCAGCATGGACACTCTTAGGAGAGTCCGCCATGCCTACTAACCACCCTTTAAACAAAGGAATGTTGGGTATGCACGGCAATATTGCTCCGAATTTAAAAACCAACGAATGCGATGTATTAATTGCTATTGGTATGCGTTTTGACGACCGTGTAACAGGCAATCTGAACGAATATGCCAAACAAGCCAAGGTAATTCATTTTGATATTGACCCTGCTGAAATCAATAAAAATGTACAAACAGAAGTGGCTATATTAGGTGACGTAAAAGAAACCCTACCTGCTGTAACAAAATATTTGAAAGAAGCTTCGCATACAGAATGGATTGAATCTTTTAAAGTACACGAACAAAAAGAATACGATTTTGTAATCAAAAAAGAAACAGTATCGACCGAAGGTCCAATTAAAATGGGCGAAGTAGTACTCAAAGTATCGAAAGCTACGAACGACAATGCCATTGTGGTAAGTGATGTAGGTCAGAACCAAATGATGGCAGCTCGCTATTTCCGTTTTACACAAAAACGCAGCGTAGTAACATCGGGTGGTTTAGGTACTATGGGCTTTGGCATTCCTGCTGCAATAGGCGCAAAAATTGGAGCACCAGATCGTACGGTATGTATGTTTGCTGGTGACGGTGGTTTCCAAATGACAATACAAGAATTGGGAACCATTATGCAAGAGAAAATCGGTGTGAAAATGGTTATCCTAAATAATCACTTCTTGGGCATGGTTCGCCAATGGCAAGAGCTTTTCCACAAAGAAAGATACTCTTCTACCCCAATGGAAAACCCAGATTTCTTAGCCATTGCGAAAGCATACAGAATTAATGGCAAAGAAGTATCTGACCGAGATGAATTAGATATAGCTATAAAAGAAATGTTGGCCGACGACGAGCCTTATTTATTGGTTGTAAATGTGGAGAAAAACAACATGGTTTATCCCATGATACCAGCAGGAGCATGTGTTACAAACATTTTATTAGGAGAATAAATTATGGAAAAGAAAGTATATACTATCACGGTATTTTCTGAAAATACGCCAGGTATTTTAAACCAAATCACCATCGTATTTACACGCAGACAATTGAATATTGAAACCTTGTCTGTATCCCCTTCTGCCATCAAAGGCATTCACAAGTTTACCATTACGCTAGAAACGACTTTGGATGTAATCCGTAAAGTAGTAACGCAAATTGACAAACGCATTGACGTTATCAAAGCCTACTACAATACAGACGAAGAGCTTGTAGTACAAGAAATAGCTTTGTACAAAATAGCAACCGAAAACATTTTGGAACAAGGGGGAATAGAAGAGTTAATTCGCAATCACAACATACGTATTTTGGAAATTACGCCTACGTGTATCGTATTTGAAAAAACAGGCATGTACGAAGAAACGCAAGAATTATTCGAAGAGCTACAAAATTCCGTTGGTGTACTGCAATTTATTCGTTCAGGACGAGTAGCCATTACGAAAAGTAAAGTAGAGCGACTAAGCGATATGCTGTCTGCCATCGAAGATTGTGTAGAACATAATTCATTGCAGAAATAAGCAATACTGCGATCTGTAAATAAATGAACAGTGAAATGGACGATAAATTAAATTCAAAATTTGTCTAAACAATAAAAAAAGTGTAATTTTGCCGAACTTTTGTTGTACAAACACATCGAAAGTATTTTGCAAGTATTGCAATAAGAATATAGAAATAGTTACCTTTTAATAAATAAAATAATAGTAAAATGGCACAAATGAATTTTGGCGGTGTAACAGAAAATGTAGTTACTCGTGAAGAATTTCCGTTAGAGAAAGCACGCGAAGTGCTAAAAAATGAAATTATCGCTGTTATCGGCTATGGCGTTCAAGGTCCTGGACAGTCGCTAAACTTACGTGATAATGGTTTTAATGTAATCATTGGTCAACGCAAAGGTGGTAAAACATGGGATAAAGCCATTGCTGATGGTTGGGTTCCTGGCGTATCTCTATTTGAAATAGAAGAAGCTTGTGAAAAAGCAACTATCATTCAATATTTATTGTCAGATGCTGCTCAAATTGAAGTATGGCCACGTATTAAACCATACCTAACCGCAGGAAAAGCATTGTATTTTTCTCATGGTTTTGGTATTACTTACAAAGAACGCACAGGCATTGTGCCTCCAACTGATGTAGATGTTATTTTAGTAGCCCCTAAAGGTTCGGGTACTTCTCTTCGTCGCATGTTCTTACAAGGACGTGGATTGAACTCTTCTTATGCTATCTTCCAAGATGCAACAGGCAAAGCATTCGACCGTGTAGTAGCATTAGGTATTGGTGTTGGTTCTGGGTATTTATTCGAAACAACATTCAAAAAAGAAGTATATTCTGACTTAACAGGCGAACGTGGTACTCTTATGGGTGCTATCCAAGGTATTCTTTTGGCTCAATACGAAGTATTGCGTGAAAACGGACACTCTCCTTCTGAAGCATTTAACGAATCAGTAGAAGAATTAACTCAATCGTTGATGCCATTATTTGCAGAAAACGGAATGGACTGGATGTATGCTAACTGCTCAACTACAGCTCAACGTGGTGCATTAGATTGGATGACTCCTTTCCATGATGCTACTAAACCTGTATTCAAAAAATTATACGAAGAAGTTGCTTGTGGCAACGAAGCACAACGCTCCATCGATACAAACTCTAAACCTGACTACCGCGAAGGATTAGAAAAAGAACTAAAAGCCCTTCGCGAAAGCGAAATGTGGCAAGCTGGCGCCACTGTGCGT
>JAGNUZ010000027.1 GCA_017986765.1 Paludibacteraceae bacterium
CACCAATAGGAATATCTCCTTTCAGAATTACTCCGTTTTCATGAGCATATTCAGCTGCTTCTAATAACTGTAAATGCAAATGGTATTGTATAAAATAATTGACTGCAATATCATCAAAATGAGCTTGTTCTGGAGATGTTAATCTTTCCAATTTTGCCTCAGAAAATGTTGCATATTCGCCCCATTTAGAATGGTCAGCAGTTCCATTTTTATCACGTAAATAGCAAAATGCAGCGTAAGAAACTAACCAGTGTTTGTTTTCTTGGAAAAATTTAAGGTATGATTTGTTTTTTAGAAATTTTTCTTTATTCACTAAATACAATTCTTTTGCATACGCTAGTTTGAAGTTTACAATTTCTAGGAACTCAACCAAAGGCAAGGCATTTAATTCTTTTTGTTTGGTTTTATACTGGCTAGACAAAGGATGAGTGCTTGGCAATTTCCCCATTTTGGGTAAATTTAAATATAACGGACTCAACGCAAATGCCGAAATAGCCGCATAAGGCAACACATCAGCTGCTGTATGCGTTCCGATAGTATCGTTTAATGGCAGAACTTGAATGAGTTTTAAGCCCACTTTCTTTGCCCAATCGACCATTAGTTTAACATCAATAAAATCGCCTACGCCAAAACTAGATTTTGTACGAATACTAAATACTGGAATACCGACACCTGCTCCTTTAAATTCATACGCCCCCACACGCACAAAGGTATCAGAAACTACTACTGTCGATTTTTTCGTCGGTGCAATTAGAGCTTGTCTATCAGCTCCGTATTCAAAATATTTAAACGACTGATCTTCTATATCATAAATACCATACTTGTAGTTAATCGATTCAGCTTTGGTGCTACCCAAGTTAACTTTCGCCACCCACCATGGTTTGTCTTCATTCGACATTACAAGGGCTTTGTCACTTACCCAGTTACCCAATTCTTTGCTATCTCCAACCATACACACTACTTCACCTTTTTTGAGTGTTGGAGCTTTTACCTTGAAAATATGGGTATATTTCGCTGGCGTATGCAAAGGTACTGGAATATGGTTCTCTTTGAATAATACATCTTGAAAAGGAGACGTCATGAATACATTTTCAATAGCTCCTGCTGGATTCCAACTATCGTAGCAATACACATCTTCGTCTTTGCGAGGGTCTATCAAGATAGTTCTATCGTCACCCCACTCTAGTACGTCTAATCCGTTGGTATCTTTCAATACATACTTATATGTAAGTTCAAATGGCACATCGCGTTTTACCTCAATGTCGAGCATCCAATCCTCTTTCCATTCAAAATTCATATACAATGCTTTTTTCGAGTCATTGTTCGCTAACTCTGGTATTGAACCCATAATGGCAATATTTTGCCCCCATTGCGTAAAGTAATTTAATTTAAAATGAATTTTCATGTTATTCTACTATTTTAGGGTTTATACTTTTACAAAAAATGTGTTCCAAAGATACTCTTTTTTTTTATTTGTACAATGACAGATTGATTCTCCTTATTCTAAATCGAATATTTGGTCAAAACTTTCTTCTGTATTTGGTTCAGAGCGACAATCAAACTGTTGTTTGTATTCCGTTGGAATCTTAAAACTTGCATTTTCCGAATATGGAAGTGTGGTATCTGCATATACTTTTTTCATGTATATTGCCCAAATAGGCAATGCTGTATTGGCACCTTGACCATCGCCAATATTATCGAAGTGAATAGAACGATCTTCACCTCCTACCCATACGCCTCCTACCAATTGTGGTGTCGTAGCAATAAACCACCCATCAGAATTGTTCTGTGTTGTACCTGTTTTACCTCCAATATCACCTTTTATATTATACCGATAACGCAGACGAACCCCTGTACCCTCATTGATAACAGCTCCGAGCATGGTGAGCATTTTATACGATGTTTCTTCACTAAATATTTCATACATCTGAGGTGTGAATGTAGCCAAAACGTTGCCTTTATTGTCCTCTATGCGTGTTACAAAAAGTGGCTCTACTCGTATTCCTTTGTTTGGAAAGGCTGTATATGCGCCTACCATTTCTTTCACAGACACATCTGCTGGTCCTAAACACAAAGAAACCACTGGCTCCATATAACTCTGAATACCAAAAGAGTGTATCATACGAACGAGCGCTTGAGGCGTAACTTGTTTCATTAAATAAGCTGAAATCCAGTTATTTGAATTTGCCAAGCCCCAACGCAAGGTTACTAATTCGCCTTCACGAGAAGTGCTGGCATTGCGAGGTGTCCATTTTTTTCCTTCAGGCAAATAAAATGTCTGTGGCATATTGGGTACTTTCTGGCAAGGCGATAAGCCCTCCTCCATAGCCAAAGTATATAAGTAAGGTTTGATGGTAGAACCCACCTGGCGTTTTCCTTGCGTAACCATATCGTACTGAAACTCCGCAAAATTTGGTCCGCCAACATACGCTTTTACATGCCCATTGTATGGATCCATCGACATAAATCCACAGCGAAGAAAATGTTTTTGCCATTTTATGGAGTCCATTGGGCTCATAATGGTATCGCGTGTACCATTCCATGTAAATACATTCATCTCAATTTTGGTTGCAAACGCTCTGTCTATTTCCGCTTTAGACTTGTTGTCTTTCGTCATCTTTCTGTATCTATCAGACTGACGTTTAGCCCGTTCCATAATTCCACTCATTTCTTCGGAAGATATATTGCGTGAAAATGGAGCATAAGAACGCCCTCTTTTCTCTTTAAAGAATTTAGTTTGAATAGTCTCTCCTAGGTGTTCTTTTACAGCTTCCTCTGCATACCGTTGCATGCGTGCATCAATAGTGGTATAAATTCGCAATCCATCGGTATATACATTGTAATTTGTACCATCAGGTTTTTTGTTCTTTTTGCACCAACCATATGCTGGATTTGTTTTCCACGCAAGCGAATCCTCTTTGTATTTTTGCATTTGCCATGCTGAGTAGTTACTCTTTCTAGGTTCATCTGCCATTAGCGTTTGACGCAAATATTCTCTGAAATAAGGAGCTAATCCCAGTTTGTGATCCACTCGTTGAAAATTTAGTTCCAACGGTATTTTTTGTAAGGAATCACTTTCTTGTTCAACAATATAATCGTATTTATATAACTGATTGATTACCGTATTTCGTCTATTCGTCGCACGTTCTTTAAAGCGATTCGGATTAAAATAAGAGGGGTTTTTACACATTCCGACAAGCAAGGCAGCCTGTTCGCGTGTAAGCTCCATTGGCGACACGTTAAAATACACTTGAGCAGCCGATTTTATGCCTACAGCATTATTTAAAAAGTCGAATTGATTAAGGTACATGGCAATAATTTCTTCTTTCGCATAATAACGCTCTAATTGTACTGCTATCACCCATTCAATAGGCTTTTGCAAAGCACGTTCAAATAAATTATCGGCTCTGGGAGAATATAGTAATTTGGCTAACTGCTGCGTAATGGTACTCCCACCACCTGCACTTTGCTTACCAAGAAGACCTCTAAGTACAATGGCTCTTGCTAGGGCTCGAGAATCGATACCCGAATGGCTAAAAAAACGCACATCCTCTGTAGCCAATAATGCTTCTACTACATATGGTGAAATATCTTGATACCTAACAGCCACCCTATTATCTGTACCATAAAAAAACCGACCTAGCACTTCGCCATCACTGGTGTAAATTTCTGAGGCAAATTTATTTTTAGGGTTTTGTAATTCCTCGATTTCTGGAATGTAGCCTATAATACCATTTGAAATAAGAGAAAACACCATCACAATACTTGCTATAAATAAGGCTAAAGACAGCCAAAAAGCGAACAAGATTGTTTTTTTTGTTTTAGGTTTCATGTAGTTAACTCGTTATAAATTTCGAACTACAAATGTACATTATTTTTTTCAATCCCCTATTAAACATGGTATTTTAAAATAAAAAAGAATGTTTATCACCGTTAATCAAAAATAATGTCATACCTTTGTGTCGCAAATATTTTTAATTAAACACACCTTATTTACAGTGGAAAAATAAGCTTACTGAATGGCACTGACAGATTTTGTTGTTTCTCAAACACAAACTTCTTTGTTTTTTCACTATTTATCGTCAACATTTATTATTTTACATGAACACATTTGAAAATCTCGGTCTTGAACAATCAATTCTTCAAGGCATTACTGAAATGGGCTTTGTATCTCCTACACCCATACAAGCTGAAGTTATACCCTATATGCTTACTAACCAAACCGATATTATCGGTTTGGCACAAACAGGTACAGGAAAAACTGCGGCTTTTGGATTACCCTTAATTCAATTAGTTGATACACAAACGAAGACTACACAAGGTCTTGTACTTTCTCCTACACGCGAATTATGTATGCAAATAGCTTCTGAGCTACGCAAATATAGTGCACAAAAAAAAGGAATGCACATCGTAGCCGTATATGGTGGTGAAGATATTATGAAACAACTAAAACAGTTGGACAAAACACCTCAAATATTGGTTGCAACTCCTGGACGATTAATTGATTTGATTAAACGCAGAAAAGTAAGTTTAAGCAATATCAATCACTTAATACTTGATGAAGCGGATGAAATGCTTAAAATGGGTTTCTTAGACGATATTACGACTATTTTTGAAGAAACGCCTGAGACTAGACAAACCTTGTTGTTTTCGGCTACCATGCCGACTGAAATCAGTAGCATAGCTCGCAGATATATGAGCAATGCCAAAGAAATAACAGTGGGTACTAAAAATGAAGGTACTAAAAACGTAGAACACGTGTGTGTAGTGGTTAGAAAAGACCAAAAATACATGGCGCTAAAACGTATTTTGGATAACAATCCAGATATATATGGTATTATTTTCTGTCGTACTCGTCAGCAAACAAAAGATATTGCAGATATGCTTATCGTGGACAGTTACAATGCTGATGCTTTGCATGGAGATTTATCTCAAGCACAACGAGATATGGTAATGCATAAATTTAGAATTAAAAACTTACAAATTTTAGTAGCTACTGATGTGGCTGCAAGGGGTTTGGATGTAAATAATTTGACTCACGTAATTAATTACGATTTACCAGATGACAAAGAAACCTATACACACAGAAGTGGTCGTACAGGTCGCGTAAATAAATCAGGTATTTCGATAGCCATCGTTACACCAAGAGAAAAAAGTTCTCTTAGCACTATTGAAAGAGCAATTAATCGCAAGTTTAAACAAGAATTAATACCTACTGGAGCCGAAGCTTGTCAAAAACAATTATTCCACCTTATTCAACGCATGCGTGATGTAGAGGTAAACGAAGATTTAAGTAAAAACTACTTAGGAGAAATTTTTGAAACACTTCAAGATATGACGAAAGAAGAAGTTATTTCTCGCTTTGTATCACTTGAATTTAATCATTTTTTAAGTTACTACCAAGATGCCAAAGACTTAAACAAAGACGCTCAAGGCGGTGGAGATAGAGGAGATGGCAGAGGTCTTAGAGGTGACAGAGGAGATAGGCGAACAAGCAAATCGGATAGAATTCGTTTGAAAATTGACCAAGGTAGAAACGAAGGATACGAACCTAAGCGTTTACTAAAATTAATTAACGAAGTAACTGATAGCAAAGATATTAATATTGGAGACATTGAAGTAACTGGTAAATTTACTTTCTTTGATGTAGATAAAGATCAATACATACGTCTTAAATCGGCTTTCGCAACTAGCCACCACAGTAAAAATATTGAGTTGAATGAAGTAAAAGGGAGTCGTACCTCTGGCGCTGGATCTAGTCCTCGTTCTTC
This sequence comes from Paludibacteraceae bacterium, assembly GCA_017986765.1. GTDB lineage: Bacteria > Bacteroidota > Bacteroidia > Bacteroidales > Paludibacteraceae > JAAYPI01. Next base: position 5,772 of record JAGNUZ010000027.1, read on the forward strand.
TGAACCACGCAGACAAGGCGGTCGTTTTAATGACTCTCGCAAACCATCATCTGGTGGAAGCAGAGGGAACAATAATAGCAATAGCAACAACAAAGACCGTGGTCCAAAACCTGATCGTGTAAGCAAACGTACTGGTTGGTGATTACCACATATATAACGCAACCAAAAAGCTCATCTGAAATTCAGATGAGCTTTTTTTCATATCTATATAAATGTACTTAATTAGATTTAACCCAGTTTGTAATCCACTGCCCTACTTCGCTGCATTTGAAGGCATCTTTGCCATCAGCTTGAATATCAGAAGTACATACATTTGCATCCATAGAAGCATCTACAGCTTTACGAATAAGTGCTGCTTCTTCTGTTAGATTGAAAGCATACTCAAACATCATAGCGGCGGATAAAATAGTTGCAATCGGATTTGCAATATCTTTGCCAGCTGCTTGAGGCCAAGAGCCGTGAATTGGTTCAAAAACAGAAGTATGTTCGCCAATAGACGCGGAGGGTAACATACCCATAGAACCTGTGATAACAGAACCTTCGTCTGTTAAAATATCGCCAAACATATTTTCAGTTACCATTACATCAAAATCTTTTGGCCACTGAATCATACGCATAGCTGCATTATCTACAAACATAAATTCTGTTTCTACTTCTGGATAATTTGGTGCCATTTCTTTTGCCACCTGTCTCCATAAACGTGAAGTTGCCAATACGTTAGCTTTGTCAACTACAGTTAATTTTTTACGACGTTTCATCGCATAACCGTATGCCAATGTAAGCACACGCTCAATTTCCATTCTGCTATATACGCAAGTATCATACGCTACATCACCATCTTCGCTTCTTCCTTGTGGACGACCGAAATACATACCGCCTGTTAACTCTCTAATACACACAAAATCAGCACCATCAATTAAATCAGCACGCAAAGGCGATTTGTGTATTAATGAAGGAAATGTTGTAACTGGACGAATATTGCCGTACAAGCCTAATTTTTTGCGCATAGCCAATAAGCCTTGTTCTGGACGCACTTTAGCACTTGGGTCGTTGTCAAAACGTGGATCTCCGACTGCTCCAAAAAGAACAGCATTTGATTGCATACACAAGTCATGCGTTGCATCAGGATACGGATTACCTACCTTATCAATAGCTGTAGCCCCTACTAATCCATACTCGTAAGTTAGTTCGTGTCCAAACTTTTCGCAAACAGCCATCGTTACATCCAATCCTTGTTTGATAATTTCGGGACCAATACCATCACCAGGTAAAACTGCAATGTTTAATTTCATATTTTTAAAAATTTAATAAACTATATAATTATTTTCGTTCAAATGCTATGTATTTGGGTGCGGAAGGATGATAATCCTCACTATCCCACAATGTACTTGTTATCATCAAATCAGCACTGTATCTATTGCAAGCAATTGGCACATTGTGTACCCTGCATTGACGGAGTAACATCTGAATATCAGCCTCGTGTGGCTGAGGATTCAAATCATCTATCAAAAAAACCGCCAAATCTATTTCTTGACGTACGACCATAGCTGCAATTTCGGCATCGCCACCAAGAGGTCCTGAATTAACACGTGTAATGTGAGCTTCGATACCTTTTTCTACGAAAGAATCTTGTATTAAACCTCCCGTAGTACCCGTGCATACAATGTCGTGAGTAGAAAGCATATCTGCATTATGCAATGCCCATTCTACCATTTCGGCTTTTCTTCTATCGTGTGCTACTAATGCAATCGTTAATTTTTTCTTCATTTTATATATCAATTATATACGATTAAGCATTTTGAGTGTGGCTTTGATGGCAGCAACAGTTTGGTCACCATCTAATCCGTGTGTTTTAAATACTTTTCCATCGAACTCCCATGTAATTGATGTTTGCACGAGAGCATCTGTACGTCCGCCAGGAGGTATTGTCACGAGATAGTCAACCAATATGGGATGCGTTTTGTTCAAGGTATCATACACTTTCCACAAGGCTTTCATAAAAGCATCGTACTGACCATCGCCAGTAGCATACTCTTGGTATGTTTCGCCTTCTATTTCAATTAAAATATTTGCAATAGGATTTAAACCTTGCGCTAGCGAAAGAGAATAATTTAAAATACGTACGTGTTCTAAAATATTTTCTTCTTTTATAATATCAGACACAATATAAGGTAGATCTTCTTGAGAAACAACTTGTTTTTGGTCGCCTAACTCAATAATACGTTGCGTTACTTTGTGCATTGACTCATCGTCAAGCTCAATTCCTAAGGCTTCTAAATTTTTGCGAATATTCGCTTTTCCAGAAGTCTTCCCAAGTGCATATTCACGAATACGCCCAAAACGTTCGGGCAGTAAATCATTAAAATACAGATTTTTTTTCGCATCTCCATCAGCATGAATACCTGCACATTGTGTAAACACATTATCGCCTACCACAGGTTTATTTGACGGTATACGAACACCAGAATAGGTTTCAACTAATTTACTCACTCGGTTCAGTTGTTGCTCATCTATATTGTTTGGCATATGCAATTGATCATTCAATACAGCGATAACACTTGCTAGAGGAGCATTTCCTGCTCTTTCGCCTAAGCCGTTAATCGTAACGTGTATGCCTTGTATGCCTACCTGAACAGCAGCAATGACATTGGCTACTGCCAAATCATAATCATTGTGTGCATGAAAATCAAAGAGTAAGGATGGGTAACGCTCTACCATCATTGAGCAATATTGTTGTGTTTGTTCTGGATTTAAAATGCCCAATGTATCGGGTAGCATAAAGTGTCTAATGCACTCACCTTGCAAGCTATCCATTAAAGTAAATACGTATTCTGGACTTTGCTGCATACCGTTAGACCAATCTTCCAAATAGACATTTACCTCTATTTCCATAGAATGGGCGTTAGCAACCACTTGTTTAATATCAGCAATATGCTCTTCGGGCGTTTTGCGTAATTGATGTGTACAGTGATTCAACGAACCTTTGCACAGCAAGTTTATTACTCTTCCACCCGCTTTTTGAATCCAATTGAGCGACGTAACACCATCTACAAAACCTAGAATTTCAACCTTATCGAGTAGATTTTTTTGTTTTGCCCATCTAGTAATTTGCTGAACAGCAGTAAACTCTCCATCTGAAACACGTGCAGAAGCAACTTCAATCCTATCAATACGTAAATCTTCGAGCAATAAACGGGCGATACTCAGCTTTTCTTTTACAGCAAAAGCTACCCCTGAGGTTTGCTCTCCATCTCGCAATGTTGTATCTAGTATTTTTATCATAAGCTAGTATTTATGAATTGAGGTAAAACGCCACATCGGCATATTCCTTTTCGTGTTGTTCTATGATTTTCTTTTGAGCCAACAAATAATCAATATCATCGTAACCTTCTAAAAAACATTCCTTTTTATATGCGTTGATGTCAAATTTCTCTGATGCATTCGTTGCATTATTGGTAACAAGTTGTTTTTTCAAATCAACAGTTAAGGTTGTTTTTGGATCTTTTTCTACTGAAGCAAATACTGAAGCCAAGAACGCTTCGGATACCACAACGGGTAACACAGCATTATTCATGGCGTTGTTTTTGAAAATATCAGCAAAGAAACTAGAAATCACTACTCTGAAACCATATCCTGCAATAGCCCAAGCAGCATGCTCGCGACTCGAACCGCTACCGAAATTTTTGCCAGCAAGCAAAATTTCGCCACTATAAATTGGGTTGTTTAACACAAAATTAGGGTTTGGTTCGTTCTTGTTATCGTATCTCCAATCACGGAATAAGTTGTCACCAAATCCTTCTTTGGAGGTTGCTTTCAAAAAACGAGCAGGTATAATTTGGTCTGTATCAACATTTTCTATTGGCAATGGTACTACGGTACTATTGATTGTTATAAATTTTTCCATATGGTAAGTAATTCTTTATGTCAATGAAACTTGGGTTAATTATAATGTACGAGGGTCAGTAATCATACCTGTTATGGCAGCAGCAGCAGCAACTAATGGACCTGCTAGAATGGTGCGAGCACCTGGTCCTTGACGACCTTCAAAGTTACGGTTTGAGGTAGATACGGCATATTTACCCGCTGGCACTTTGTCATCGTTCATTGCTAAACAAGCTGAGCAACCTGGTTGACGCAATACAAAACCCGCATCCGTTAAAATAGTATCAATGCCTTCAGCTTTGATTTGGTCAGCTACAGCCCACGAGCCTGGTACTAACCATACGACTACATTTTCAGCTTTTTTCTTACCTTTTACCAAATCAGCAAATACCCTAAAGTCTTCGATACGACCATTTGTACAGCTTCCTAGAAACACATAATCAATTGGTTTTCCAATCATCTTATCACCAGGTTTGAAACCCATATAATCCAATGATTTAACAAAAGAAATGCGTCCAGCTTCATCAATACTCTCCAAGGTTGGAATGGATTCACTGATGCCTAATCCCATTCCTGGGTTAGTACCATACGTAATCATCGGTTCAATATCAGCAGCATCAAATTGAATGTCTTTATCAAATACAGCACCTTCATCTGTAGGCAAGGTTTTCCAATATGCCAAAGCCTCGTCCCATTCTTTTCCTTTAGGAGCAAATTCGCGTCCTTTAATATAATCAAATGTAACTTGGTCTGGTGGAACCATACCACCTCTAGCTCCCATTTCGATAGAAAGGTTACACAAGGTTAAACGTCCTTCCATCGAAAGTGAAGTAATAGCACTTCCTGCATATTCTACAAAATAGCCAGTAGCTCCACCTGTAGTCATTTTTGCAATCACGTACAAAGCAATATCTTTAGCACTTACTCCTTTTTTCAAACTACCATTTACGCTTATACGCATTGTTTTTGGTTTCGATTGAAAAATACATTGCGTAGCCAATACCATCTCCACTTCGCTAGTCCCAATACCAAAAGCCACCGCGCCCAATGCACCGTGTGTAGATGTGTGCGAGTCGCCACATACCATAGTCATACCAGGTAATGACAAGCCATTTTCAGGGCCTACCACATGGATTATACCATTTTTTTTGTGTCCCATTGGAAAGTATTGCAAATTATTTTCTTTTGCATTGTTATCCAAAGCTTGAAGTTGGTGTCTTGAAATAGGATCTTCAATCGGTTTTTCCTGATCAATAGTAGGTATATTGTGGTCAGGAATACATGTTACTTGTTCTGGACGAAAAACCGACATACCTCTTTTTTTCAGTCCGTCAAACGCTTGCGGACTCGTTACCTCGTGGCAATACATTCTGTCGATATACAACTGCGTAGGACCGTCTTTTACTTCTGAAATGACGTGTGAGTCCCATATTTTTTCGAAAAGTGTTTTTTTCATCTGTCTATTTTTTTCTATTCTTTAAATATTATTTTTATGTGCTTATTTAACAAGCATACAAAAATACAATTTTATTTTATAAATTTGTTAATTGCATCAATATAAGCTTCAAGTGAGGCAGCAACAATATCTGTATTGGCTCCAAATCCATAATACACACTACCATCATACTCTACCTGCATGTGTACTTTACCTATATCATCACTTCCTTGGTTAATGGCTTGAATGGTAAATTCTTGCAATGCCATTTCACGTTTAATAATTACCTTCAATGCTTTGATAGCAGCATCAACGGGACCATTTCCTGAGGCCGCAGCTTCAAATTTCTCTCCTGCAATATCCAAGCCTACACTTGCTACGGCACGCACACCTTTGCCCGAAGTAACTTGTAAAAATTCAAGTTTTATACGGCTATTGATAGCACGCTCTGTTCCTGACAACATTAATACATCATCATCATTGATGTCTTTTTTCTTGTCGGCAAGCAATAAGAATGCTTCGTAAATTTTATCTAATTTTTCGCCTTCTACAGCTACGCCCAATATAGACAAGCGGTGTTTCAATGCGGCACGTCCACTACGAGCAGTTAAGACAATTGCATTTTCATCGATACCTACATCTTTTGGATCCATAATCTCGTAACTTTCTCTATTTTTTAACACACCATCTTGGTGAATACCAGACGAGTGAGCAAAGGCATTACGTCCTACAATGGCTTTATTAGGCTGTATAGGCATATTCATTAAGCTCGACACCAAACGGCTAGTACTTGTAATTTTTTGAGTGTTGATTTGAGTATCGATAAGTAAATGCTTGTGGCATTTCAAAATCATGGCTATTTCCTCTAAGGCTGTATTTCCAGCTCTTTCGCCAATGCCATTCATCGTAACTTCTACTTGGCGAGCACCGTTAAGCACCCCTGCCATCGTATTGGCAGTAGCCATTCCTAAATCGTTGTGGCAATGAGTAGATATGATAGCGTTGTGTATGCCATTCACGTTCTCCATCAAGAATTTAATTTTTTCACCATATTCTGACGGTAAACAATATCCTGTAGTATCAGGAATATTTACCACAGTAGCTCCTGCTTTAATGACAGCTTCTACTACACGAGCCAAATATTCATTATCTGTTCTACCAGCATCTTCGCAATAAAATTCTACATCTTCTACGTGTTTTTTAGCATATTTAACGGCGGCAATAGCACGTTCCAAAATTTCTTCGCGTGTAGAGTTAAATTTATGTTTTATATGGTAGTCTGATGTACCAATACCTGTATGGATACGTTTATTTTTAGCATATTGAAGCGCTTGTGCTGCAGCATCTATATCTCCTTTTACTCCACGTGTAAGTGCACAAATAGTAGGCCAAGTAACGGCTTTTGATATTTCGACTACAGAATTAAAGTCTCCTGGACTTGACACTGGAAATCCTGCTTCAATAACATCTACACCTAAAGATTCTAAGGCTTTGGCTACTTGAATTTTTTCTACCGTGTTCAACTGGCACCCTGGAACCTGCTCTCCATCACGTAATGTCGTGTCGAAAATAAATAATTTTTCCATTTTTAATCGTTGTTTATCGTTCGTATTTTTATTTCATAAGAAAAGCCTCTCATTACCGAAGTAAGAAAGGCTTTCTATGTTGTATAACTACATACCAAACTCACTCCACTCAGGCTTGACTGAGAAGAATACTAAGTAAAGTAATGTGTTGTATATAAAAGGACATATATAAATTGTTTATTCATTTTTACGTTTGGCAAAGGTAAGTTGTTTTTTTTATTCAAACAAGATAATCATAAGAAAAATATGTAAATTAATGTCAAAAAAGAACCTTATTCTACTAAATATTATCAAATATCAAATATTTGTTCACTTCTTAATATCTTTATTGGGGTCAAATGGTTCTGTGTGGATATTACTAACGGTGCTTTGCCCATAATGCTTGCGCAAACGCATTTCTAACGCCGTAGCTATATCGTGCGATTCCACAAAACTAATATTTCTATCTAATTTAATATGAATATCTATCACAATTACTTTTCCCACTTTGCGTGTACGCAAATGATGGTACGTAATAACACCCTTTATTGCTAACACATGCTGAGCTATCTCATTCTCTTTTTCTGAAGACAAAGAAGTTTCGAGAAGTTCGTAAACACTTGGTCGACCTAAGTCAAAACTAACTTTTAGAATAAAAAAGCTAACAAATATACTCGCTAATGGATCGAGAATACGGTATTGATCGCCTAAAAATATAGCACCTGCAATACCCAAGGCTGTGGCAATAGATGAAAATGCATCCGAACGATGGTGCCAAGCATTTGCTATTACTGCATCGCTTTGTACCTTTTTACCTACACTTAGGGTGTACCAAAATAAACCTTCTTTAAACGCTAACGATAGAATGGCCGCATAAAAAGCAATCATTGTCGGTTTTTCTAGTCCACTACCTTTGTAAAACGACGCTACTTTATCAACACCCCCTACAAGCAACCCTACTCCTACTAGAAATAGAAAAATACTAATCAGTAATATAGCAAATGTTTCGAATTTCCCATGACCATATTGATGATTGTCATCACTTTCTTTTTCGGATACTTTCAGAAATACAATAACAATAATATCCGTAACAAAATCTGAAAGGGAGTGTACTCCATCTGCAATCATCGCGGAACTCTTACCCAAAAAACCTGCCAATAATTTAGCTACAATTAAAAAGAAGTTGACTGACATACCAATAAAGGTATTTTTTTTTATTGCTTTGAAACGACTTGTATCTTCC
>JAGNUZ010000122.1 GCA_017986765.1 Paludibacteraceae bacterium
GAGGGTTTTATGAACTAACTCTTATTCCGATGTCTGATGATGTTTCTGCTACAACTGAATTTGAAATGACAGAGCAATATGTTCGTTTACTTGAGCAGACTATTCAACGTAATCCATCTTATTATTTATGGACACACCGCAGGTGGAAGCACAAACGTACTGCACCAACTACATCGGCTCCATTATGAAAGAGAAAATAGCCATCGTTATTTTAAATTGGAATGGAAAGCATCATTTAGCAACTTATTTGCCTAGTGTACTTGCTCATTCTAGTTATCCCAATGTAGAAATTGTGGTTATTGATAATGCTTCCACAGACAATTCGATAGAATTTTTACGTGCTGATTATCCAACAGTTTCCATTATACCTTTGCCTGAAAACTACGGATTTACGGGCGGATACAATAGGGGTATAAAAGAAATTACGGCTGATTATGCTGTTTTTTTGAACTCAGATGTGGAGGTTACGCCTAATTGGCTAAACAAACCCATTGAGCATTTACAAAATAACCCCAATACTGTTGCTGTACAGCCCAAGATAATGAGTGTAACAGATAAGGCTACCTTTGAGTTTGCTGGTGCTTCAGGTGGTTACATTGATTTTTTAGGGTTCCCATTTTGTAGAGGAAGAATTGTAAGCGAGTTAGAAGAGGATAAGGGGCAATATGATATGCCTACCTCAATCTTTTGGGCTTCGGGGGCGTGTCTTTTTCTACGATTACCAGAGTTTATTCAGCAAGGTGGTTTTGATGATTTCTTTTTTGCACATATGGAAGAAATTGATTTTTGCTGGAAAATGAAAGCACGAGGTCGTGATGTGATGTGTATTCCGCAAAGTGTTGTGTATCATTTAGGTGGTGGCACATTAACGAAAGAAAATCCGCATAAAACGTATTTGAATTACCGCAATAATTTGTTGTTATTGTATAAAAATTTACTTCCTTGCGATGCTCGAATAGTGTTCTTTTTTCGTTTTTTTCTTGACTATCTAGCTGCTTGCATGATGCTATTGCAAGGTAAGCCCAAAGATGCGAAGGCAGTATGGAAAGCTAGAAAAGATTTTGCTAGACATAAGCATCAATTTGCGGCAGTTCGCACCGAAAATATAGAAAAGACACTTATCAATAAGCACAAAGAAATGTATAAAGGCAGTATTGTGTGGGATTTTTATGTAAGAAGGAAAAAGAAATTTTCAGCTTTATCCCTTGCTCGATTGTTTCAATAATTCTTCAGCATTTTGCAGTGCAGCTTCGCTAATATTTGTTCCACTAAGCATTTTAGCAATTTCTTCACGACGCTCAGTCATTGATAATTGTTTGACTCTCGTTTCGGAAGTCTCATTTTCAATTTTATACACCTTAAAATGTTGTGTACCTTTGGCTGCAATTTGAGGTAAATGAGTAATGCAAACAACTTGCATCTCTTGGCTCATATCATGCATAATATTACCCATTTTATCGGCAATTTCACCTGACACTCCTGTGTCTATTTCATCAAAAATGATAGTAGGTAGGGTTGTACTGTTCGCTATAAGGCTTTTGAGGCATAGCATAACACGAGCTATTTCTCCTCCTGATGCAATATCGCTTACTGGTTTTGGTGTCGTGTTTTTGTTGGCTGAAAATAAGAAAGCAACTTCATCTATCCCGCTTACTTGAGGCGTATCTAGTGTGGTAAAAGCAATTTGAAATTGCACGTAAGGCATACCTAAAATGGAAAGTTGCTGTGTCATGGTATTTTCCACATTATTTGCTGCTTTTTTACGTGTGTCAGATAAAATTAGTGCTTGTGCACGTACCGATTCATACAGTGCAGTACACTCCTTTTTCAAGATGTCTATTTCCATGTCAAACGACTGTATTTTGTCTAATTGACTTTTGTAACTAGCTTGCAAATCCAAGAGTTCTTCTAATTCTCCTACCTTGTGTTTCTGCAGTAGAGAATAGATTGTGTCTAGCCTGTCAGATACATATTGCACTCTTTCTGGCTCGTACTCAATCGTACTTTCTAACTTGCTAATATCCGTTGCAATGTCTTTTATTTCGATAAAACAAGATTGCAATCGTTGATGTAAATCTTCACTCGGAGGATAAAATGCCGCAATGCTTTGTATTGTTTGGCTCGTACTTTTCAATTTGCTCACAATGCCCGTTTCGTCTTCTTGAAGAAGTTCACTTGCTCGCGATAAAGATATTTTTAATTCTTCAGCATGCGTTAGCAATGGCAACTCTTCTTCTAAGGCATTTTTCTCGTTTGCTTGAAGGTTTGCACTGCACAATTGTTCGTACTGAAATAAGGTGTAATTGTAATTTTCTTTTTCATGTTCAGCCGTACTGCACAATGTAGTATAAGCTGTCATTGCCTTTTTGTATGCCTGAAATAAGGTGGTGTAAGTTTCTAAGGCATGTTTATGATTGGCAATGGTATCAATAATATCTAGTTGAAAATGGGTGTTTTTCAAAAGTAGATTTTCGTGTTGCGAATGAATGTCAATGAGTTTTTCACCCATTTCTTTCAAAAATTGCATACTCACAGGGGTATCGTTCACAAACATACGTGATTTGCCTGAAGTTAGAATTTCTCTTCTGATAATTGTGGTATCTTCGTAGTCAACATCATTTTCCGAGAAATAGTGTTGCAAGTTATACTCATGAATTGCAAAGGAAGCCTCTATGATACACTTGCTTTCGCCTTCTTTAATGGTTTTTAAGTCAGCTCGTTGCCCCAAAAGCAATCCCAAAGCACCAAGCATAATGGATTTTCCCGCTCCCGTTTCGCCCGTAATAACAGAAAAACCCTTGTCAAAATTCAAGTCTAATTGCTTGATAAGAGCATAATTTTCTATGTGTAGTGATTGTAACATGCGGTGTGTTTATCTAAGAGCGTCTAGTTTGTTGCTGAGCGAAGGTGTAACAGAAGAGAGTGTTTCGTACACGATTTTCTTTTCCTTGGCATCCGCTTTTTCAAAAATGGCGATTAACTCATCCGCTTTCGATTCGGTAAATATTTGCAACAATATGGCAGAGGGTCTATTGCGAAAAGCTGCACGTAGCGTAGGCATTCCTTCTGCTATTTTTGCTCTCCCTTTTTCTGCAGATATGTGCATTTCGTCTAATGCTAAGCGGTGATATTCGTAAAAGAAGTTTCTGTATGTGTGCAAACTTTCGTCTAATAGGTTGTTTATCAATGCGTATCGGTTTTTAGAGCTTTCAAAAGCTTTCCACCCCGTTTCGGATGTGCTTTGTGCAAGATTGCTTATTTGTTCTGCTTTTTCGTAGAAAGGAGTACCACCCAGTCGAGAGTACGAGTCGGCATCTAATCCGATAATAACGTAGGCGTAATAGCTTAATACCGCTGATAGATTTGATTCGAATGAATTGTTAGTCAATGCAATAACAGTATTTTCTGTATAGGTAAATTTGAAATTATCATCTTTAAACAAAAACAAAGGCGTGTAATACATGCTGTTGAACGCATTTCGGCGAGCTTGCACTTGTAGTTCGGCTTTAATTTCATTGTTGTTGGTTATTTCTTGTATCGAAATAAAAAAAGAACAATCGATGCGTTCGTTGGTTTCAAACAATAAGTTTGTGAAATTTTGCCCGTTTAAAAATTCTGAAATGGACTGTTCTAAATCTTGGATTAACGAAACATTTGCTCCTTGTAATTGATCAGCATTGATGGTTACTTTTGCCGTTAGTTCTTGAGCCTGGGCTGTAACAAGGCTTATCAAAAAACTTAAAAAGACAAAAAGAAACTTTTTCATACGCATATACTTTATATCGTTAAGGTAAGATCGTTATTAATTTTTCTACAATGTCTTTAGCCACAGCTTGTTTCGTTTTTAAATCATAGTCAACACATACATTCTGTGTGTCAATAATGCTTATTTTATTTGTGTCATAGCCAAATCCTGCTTGTTTGTCGTTAAGGGAATTAAGCACAATAAAATCAAGATTTTTCCGCTGTAGTTTTTCAAAGGCATGTGCTTTTTCGTTCGTCGTTTCTAAAGCAAAACCGACAATACGTTGCGATTCTTTTTTCATTTTACCCAAGGAAGCGGCAATGTCTTCCGTTGGCAAAAGCTCCATTGTCAGCGATTCTTTTTCACGTTTAATTTTCTTATCACTCAGGCGAGTAGGTGTGAAATCAGCCACTGCTGCACTCAAAATAGCTACGTCTGACGAAGGGAAATATTCTTTTGTTACCAATGACATTTCAGAAGCAGATTCTACGGCTATTTTAGTGATATTTGCATGTTGAGGATTTCTCTCAACAGGTCCAGAAATAAGGATAACATTTGCTCCTTGTTCAGCACATTCTTCAGCTATGGCATAGCCCATTTTACCGCTCGAATAGTTGCCAATAAAGCGAACAGGATCTATTTTTTCATATGTTGGTCCTGCGGTAATGACGATTTTCTTTCCCAGTAACTGTTGTTTTTGGTTGAAAAAAGTAGTAAGTATTTCTGCAATGATAGCAGGCTCTTCCATTCTGCCTTTTCCTTCTAAACCGCTAGCTAATTGACCGCTAGTAGCTTCGATGATATGGTTGTTTCGTTTACGAAGCGTGGCAATGTTTTCTTGTGTACTTGGGTGTGCATACATATCTAAGTCCATTGCTGGAG
>JAGNUZ010000123.1 GCA_017986765.1 Paludibacteraceae bacterium
AGAAAATATCGATTTAGAATGAAATTTAATTTGTAGTTTTGTATTAAAATACATGCGGAAACCCCCATTAACTCTACAAAACACGACCATGCAGTTCAAATATCGCATATTTATTCCATACATTTTTTTACTCTTTGTAGGTTGTTCGTTGCTTCCGAACAAAATGAAAACTGCAGAGCTATTAATGGAAACGTCACCCGATTCGGCACTGCTTCTTTTACAACAAATTAAACCCAACCAATCACTATCTGACGCCGACCGCGCATTATACGGCCTTCTACTCTTCGAAGCATTAGATAAAAAAGATTTACCACTTCGGCCAGATTCGGCTATTAACTTTTCGCTAGATTATTATCAAAACAAAAACGACAAAGGACGTTTAGCTAAATGCTATTTTTACAAAGGGCGCATGTATAAAAATGCACAACATTATGACGAGGCTACTGAGCTATATCTCAAAGCATTAGATAATTGTCTAGATAAGAAAAATTATGCATTATTAGGTAAGATTTACTCAGATATGGGGAACATTTGTGCAATACAGCAAGAGTTTGGTAAAGCAAGAGAAAAACATCAGCTCGCAGCCAACTGCTTTACACAACTTGGAAAAACGATTGACGCTAGTTACAAAATAATAGACATTGGGAGATCATATAGATGCGAGAATAAGAACTCTAAAGCCATGAGATATTATCGTAAGGCAATTTTACAATGTAAAGATTCAATGTTGCTTGGTGCAGTTTATCAAGAAATAGGCATTAACTATTCTGCCACAAACCAGAAAGATTCAGCTCTCTTTTATCTCCGCAAGAGTTTACAATTTCCATATAAAAAATATGATTACGCAATTAGATGTTATAGATTAGCTGACTTATTTTTAGATATTAAGAGGTATGACTCAGCATCAATAAATGCTATTACAGCTTTAAAATACCCATCAACTTTTTTTATAAAGCGAGATTGCTATCGAATATTGGCAAATGCAAAAAATATGCAAGAAGATTTTAAGCAAATGGCATATTATATGACTCAATATCAAATATACTCAGATTCTGTTAGAATAATTGAAACGCAAACACGCACAACTGTAATAGAGAATATTCATAAAACAGCTGCAACAGCACATAAAACTAAGAACTACCTCATAATATTAGGCTGGATTCTACCCTTTATTATTTTGACAAGTCTATTTGTGTATTATCGTTTAAGGAAACGAAATAAAGACAAAGAAAAACAATTAGTAGAGGTAGAATTACAACTGACAGAGAAACAGTTGAATTTGAAAAACAATTTTATTCAAAAAATAGAAGAGTCGAAGTCGTTGAATATGGAAGAGTACCGCAAGTCTCCACTTGCCAAGCGGGAGGCTATGGACAAAGAAGTGTATAATATCTGCCTGCACTTAAATGACTGGAAAGTTTTTAGCGAAAGCATGAATCGTACGTTTAACAATACGGTAAGCTTTTTGGAGAAAACCTATCCGGATATTACACGCAAAGAAATAACATGGTGCTGCCTTTACCTACTCAACATTCACAGTGGCGATATGGCGCTGGTGTTGGATTGTAAGCCTGAAAGTTTGTACAAACTAAAGCAGCGTTTGGCACAGAAAATGAAACTCAAAACAACACTCGAGCTAAATCAACTCTTAAAGGAAAGATCGGTGTCGAAATAATCTTTTCTCATCTGTTTTTCTCAATTTCCCAGTTTTCCCCCTTCAGTTTTCCCCCTCTATTTTTGGTGTATTTTAGCTTGTCCTGATTTTTTTAGCTTGTCCAGTTGCATGTATCTGAAAATGAGGTGTGTGAAAAAGTGCTTGTCCTACTTTATTTCGTCCCAATATTTGGAACTATTGTGTGCTATGTATAACTTAGCACCTTGAAAAAACACCCATTTACATTACGAAACCATATGTATCACTTTACAAAAACTCAATTTTTATGAAAAAACTAAGCTCCTTATTTTTTATCATTGCTATGATACTACTTAGTATTATACCTTTTCAAACAGCTTCTGCAGGTTATGTTCAATTGAAGAAGGACAATCCAAATCCTGGAAGCGAACCTGATTATAACCTAGCGCCGGTTAGCATTGCCCTTGAAGTTACGCAAAATGAAACTGATGTCACTCTAAACTTTCTTTATCCTGTAGATGCTGCGCAAGTAAAAGTAGAAAATGAAAGCGGCGAGGTAGTTTATATGGAAACTGTTGACACCTTTACAACATTGGATGCGGCTATCGACACTCAGAATTTTGATGGTGGCGTTTACACTTTAAAAATCAGCTATGGTTCAACCGACTTAGTAGGGGAATTCGAACTATAAGAAAAAACTGAGAACGGGGCGGAGTGCTACCGCCTCGTTATCAAAGCAACGGCAATCAATAAATAGAAACTTTCAAAACACTTTAGGGTATGATAAAAATATTAAAAGCCTGGCTGACAAAAAACAATCAGTCATACAACGCGAACGAATATAGTGCAGAAGTTACTATAAACAAAAATCTATATTTGTCGGACATTATTAGTGAAATGATAAAAGATGGTCTTGAAATTGACCACAATTTTGCCACGAAAGTGATTACGACTTTCAATAAGAAAACTTCTGATCTCGTTTTTAGCGGAAACAAAGTAGATACGGGCTTGGTATCCATGTATCCAATTATCAAAGGACAGTTGTACAACAAAACCTGGAATCCAAACGTCAACTCGGTAAATGTATCGATTGTTCCGAGCAACGAGCTAAGACAAGGCATGTTTGAAACAACAGTGGAAATTCTTGGAGAAAAAACATCTTCGCAAAATGATAAACCTGCCGAACAAGTAGTTCAAGACTATGAGAGTTTTAAGCCGATAGGTCGCAACCCTAAAAATGACATTCCTGCATGTGGAGTAGCTTTTAGAGCGTGGCTTTGTAAGGCATAATAAAAACCCACAGGTCCTACTCGCATAAAACCACTATTAACTCTATTATTTATCTGTTTCAACGACTTTGTTGTTTCCATTATTTTTTTTGTATTTTTGCATTAAGTGTCAACTTCATTTATTCTCAAATAAATTGAGAATATTGAGGTTGCTCTATGCAAATACAGAATTATGATTAGAGAATTTCGTCTTTTCTTTCTATTTACAAGTCTTTCACTCGCAAGTTGCTCATTCACTCCCAATGAGCTTAAAATTGCTGAGCAAGTAATGGAAGCACATCCCGATTCTGCATTGTGCATCCTGCAAAAATTAGCTCCTGAAAAATATTGCTCTGATGCCAACAGAGCATTATATGGACTTCTTCTCTTTCAAGCTCTTGACAAGAATTCTATGTCCTTGCATCCTGATTCGTTAATTAACTTTTCAATAGACTATTACCGAAAGAGAGAAGATAAGCCTCATCTTGCAATGGCACACTTTTACAAAGGACGAGAACTTAAGTATAAAACGGAGTATGAGAAAGCAGCCATAGAATACTACAAATCAATAGACAACTGCAATCCAAATTCTGATTATCTGCTCTTAGGTAAAATCTATGGAGACTTGGCAATTATAGGTCTCTATCAAAAAGAATTTAAAGAGGCTCGGAAAAAAAATCAACTCGCAACATCGTTTTTCACAAAAGCTGGAAAGCCAGAATTTGCATACAATACACTCGCATATATCGGGTTTACATATCTATCTGAAAAGAAATATGTCACGGCTAGAGCATACTTTAAGAAAGTATGCTCTTTAAGCAAAGACTCAATCACAATTGGTATGACTTTAAACTTTCTTGGTACCTCCTTCCACAGTACTAAGCAATTTGACTCAGCAATCTACTACTTCAGAAAATCATTAACTTATCCGTCAAGAGGAAATACCCTTCCAATCAGATACTGTACATTAGCGGAGACATTCTTCAATATAGATCAATATGATTCGGCGACCATCTATGCAATGAAATCATTGAAATGTGCAGGTGGAACCTTATTTACACGCAGGGAAGGTTGTCGAGTAATTGCAAACGCAGCTTATAATACAGGAGACAAGAAACTCATGAATAAATACATGAACAAATTTCAGGAATATACCGATTCTGTTCTCGTTATTGAGTCACAAACCAAAGCTACTGTAATTGAACGACAATACAAAAGCAAAGCAGAGTCCACAGTTACCAAACAAAATCTAACAGTAGTTACAATACTACTTATAACTACAATTCTGATTGTTATAATGATCTGGATGTACTTATATCACAGAAGCCACCTTCGTAAACAGCAAATTGATAATTGTAAACAGGAATTAAATAACAAACAGGTTTTTGTTAGTCAGAGCATAAGTACTAAAATAGAAGAGTTGAAATCTATCCAAACGAAAACCAGAAGCCACGGACAATCTGACAATCGCCTAAAACTCAGCAAAGAGCTATATAACAACGCACTGCACATTGATAATTGGGATGTGTTTTCTTCTGATATGAATCATGCATTCAATAATATTGTAGACAAACTGCAAACAGAGCACCCTGCTTTAAGTCGCAAAGAAATTAGTTGGTGCTGCCTTCATTTGTTGGATGTTTCGAATGCAGACAGGGTTTTATTGCTGGAAACCACTACAGAAGGATTGTAC
>JAGNUZ010000124.1 GCA_017986765.1 Paludibacteraceae bacterium
TAATACACCACCTTGAATGGCAGCACCAAGAGCTACCACTTCGTCAGGGTTTACACCTTTTCCAGGAGTTTTACCAAAAATTTGTTGTACCTTATCTTGGATAGCAGGAATACGTGTTGAACCACCAACTAAAATTACTTCGTCAATATCCGCAATGCTCAATCCTGCATCTTTCATTGCTTTTTGGCAAGGATCTACGGTCGCTTGAATGAGTTTGTCTGATAATTGTTCAAATTTAGCTCTGCTCAATGTTTTTACCAAGTGTTTTGGAATACCGTTTACAGGCATAATGTATGGTAAATTTATTTCGGTAGAAGCCGAGCTTGATAATTCAATTTTTGCTTTCTCAGCAGCTTCTTTTAAGCGTTGCAATGCCATAGGGTCTTTGCGCAAATCAATGTTTTCATCGCTCAAAAACTCTTGTGCCAACCAGTCAATAATTACTTGGTCAAAGTCATCACCACCCAAACGAGTATCACCGTTGGTCGATTTTACTTCAAATACGCCATCGCCTAATTCAAGGATAGAGATGTCAAATGTACCACCACCTAAGTCAAAAACGGCAATTTTCATGTCTTTGTTCGATTTGTCAAGACCATACGCCAAAGCCGCAGCAGTTGGTTCGTTTACAATACGTTTTACGTTTAGTCCAGCAATTTCGCCCGCTTCTTTCGTTGCCTGACGTTGAGCATCGCTAAAGTATGCAGGTACCGTAATTACCGCATCGGTAACTTCTGATCCTAAATAATCTTCCGCTGTTTTTTTCATTTTTTGCAACACCATGGCTGATATTTCTTGTGGAGTATATGCTCTACCATCAATATCTATGCGTACACTATCGTTGTCGCCTTTTACTACTTTGTAAGGCATGCGGCTAATGCCAAGGCTTACGTCGCTAAATGATTCTCCCATAAAACGTTTGATAGATGCAATCGTTTTTTGTGGGTTTGTAATAGCCTGACGTTTAGCAGGGTCACCTACTTTGCGTTCGCCGCCTTCAATAAATGCAACAATCGAAGGAGTTGTACGTTTACCTTCGCTGTTGGCAATAACAACGGGTTCGTTGCCTTCCATTACAGCTACACACGAGTTGGTTGTTCCTAAGTCAATTCCAATAATTTTTCCCATAATTTTTTATTTTTATATGTTATCGTTTTTATTCGTTCTGCTATAGTGGTATCAAAACGTATGCCAAAGGTATTTGAATGCGTATTTTTTTTCTGCTTTGCATTAAAACTGACAAAAGGGCAGTTTTTTGTTAATTATTCTTTATGCAAGGAACAATAAAAATGGCACAAGTTGTTCGCTGACTAATTCTTTTATACCTTTGTTCGTTATCTTAATAGAATAGATATATGCAGAAAAGTGAGTTGGAGGAATCCTTGTGGAGTAAAAGTTTTATCTTGCTACTAATCAGTAGCTTCTTATTGTTTTTTGCTTTTTATTTGTTGTTGCCAATTTTGCCAATGTTTTTGCAAGAGGAAATGTTCGCAAATAAAGCGAGCGTTGCTTTTGCCTTGTTCATGTATTCGGTTACGGCACTTATAATACGTCCTTTTGCAGGATATATGACAGATAATTTGTCTCGCCGTAAGCTTTTGCTCTCTTCCTACGCTGCTTTTGTCTTTATTTTTATTCTGTATGTTTTTGTCCAATCCTTGAGCGGTTTTGTGTGGGTACGTGCCTTGCATGGCTTGTTTTTTGGCTTGCTTACTATTGCCAACAGTACTGTGGCTATTGATTTGATGCCTGCCAATAAGCGAGGTGAAGGTGTTGGATATTATGGTGCGGTAATGAGTCTGTCGATGGCTATTGGTCCAATGGTTTCCTTGCAAATAAACGAAATGTTTCACAATTACGATATGCTGTTTACTCTGTCATTTGCCACAGGATTGGTAGGTTTGGCTATTTTGCTTTTTGTAAAAATTAAGCATAACGATGTGGAGGAAACGGTCAAAGAACCTCTTTCTTTAGATCGATTTTATTTATTAAAGGGTACGCCAGTCGCATTGTCGTTGTTGAGTATTGCTTTTGCCTATGGGTTAATTGTAACGTATGTTGCTATATACGGCATTTCGGAGGTAGGGTTACAATCGGGTGCGAGTCTCTTTTTTGTACTCTTTGCTTTGGGGATTATGGTTTCTCGGTTTCGTGTTGGAAGGCTTTTAGATAAAGGGTATATTTCCACCGTCATTGTGGTGGGACAAATTTTGGCTCTCATAGGTTTAGTCTGTATCGTTGTGTTCAAAAGCATGTACGGTTTTTATGCCTCCGCCATTGTGTTGGGAGTGTCATTTGGTGTAATGGGACCTTCTTTTCAATTTTTATTTCTTAATTTAGCACGACATAATCAACGGGGCACTGCCAATTCATCTTTCTTTATTATGTGGGATTTGGGTATTGGTATTGGCGTATTGTTTGGTGGTAATGTAGCTGGTCTGTCAAGTTATGCTGATAGTTATTTAATGTCTGCCTTAGTCGTTTTTCTTGGGTTAGTCTGGTTTAAATGGTACGTAACGCCTTATTTTGAAAAACATAAATTGAGGTAAAATTTGACTCTAAAATAGAAAATAGATGTATATGAAAAAAACAACACTTCTTTTATTTTTTTTACTTGCAACGCAAGCATTTGGCTCGGTAAGCCACGATATGGTAAACGCCTTGCAAGCTTCTCCTGTGTATTCGCTTATGGTCGATGGCAGTTGTTTTTATGTCTCAGCCAACAAGCAAGATATTATTAAAAAAGAGGCTAAAAGTGGCGATGAGATTGTTGTTTTCTCAGCCACCAATTACGAGCAAGTGAAAGGTGTTGGCGGATTTACACTGAGTCCTGATGGGGCTACTATACTACTATACAATATCGATGCTCTGAATAATGTTATGGATTCGGTATCTTATTACGTGTTCGATAGGCAACGCAAACGCATAGAGCCACTCTCTGAATATGGTAAACAGCAAGTTCCTCACTATTCGCCAAATGGCAGAATGATTGCTTTTGTTCGCAATAACGATTTGTATATCAAACGATTAGATTACGGAACAGAAATGCGTGTTACCGAAAGTGGTAGAACAGATACCTTGTCGAATGGCTTGGCAGATGAGGTGTATCAAAAGGGGTTTGGTATCAATCAATCAGTCGTATGGTCGCCCGACAGCAAGATGTTGGCATTTGTACAATACGACCAAACAGATGTTCCTTATTACACTCAATTGGAAAACTCGGGTGTATATCCTGCCATAAAAAAGCAACGTTATGCTAAACCTGAATTTCCGATAACCAAAGCTCGTCTGTTTGTGTATGTTTTGCAATTTCGCAAACTCACAGCAATGATACTGCCCGATGAGCAAGAAAATTATATTACAGCGTTAAATTGGTCGTATAGCCCTGATTTATTGGGTATAAACACTCTAAATAGAGAACAAAAACACCGAAAAGTTATATTTATCAATCCTCTTTCGGGAGTCCCTCGTGTGGCTTTTCAAGAGGAATCAGACAAAGCTATTGCTCCTACACAGGCTACTGAGTTACAGTTTTTACCCGACAATTCGTTTGTGCTATTGAGCGGGAAATCTGGAAATACACATGTATATCATTATGCCGCCAACGGTATGCTCATCAAACAACTCACGAGCGGAAAATACGATGTAACCAAAGTGTATGGCTACGATGAGCAAAAAAAGTTGTTCTATTATCAATCTACTGCCAATGGAGAGGCAAATAGGGGTGTTTATTTCGTAGGATTAAAAGGCGATATACATGCATTATTTGATGATGAAGGAGATCATAATGTTGTGTTCTCACCGCAATTTTCACACCTTGTACACCAATTTTCATCGCTTAATACGCCTCCTGTCTATACATTTTGCGATGCCAAAGGCAAACAAATAGCTCTTTTGCAAGAGAATGCTGCGGTAAAGGATTTAGTGAAAACAAATGCTGTGCCGAGCAAAGAAATGATAACGCTACTAATGGAAGAGGGTAATTCAGTGTCCGCATACTTGATTAAACCGCAGAACTTTGCAGCAGATAAAAAATATCCTGTAATAATAGTTGTGCAAGAATCTGCTAATAAATGGGAGGTGTCGTTTGCTCAAGACATAGCCGAACAAGGTTACCTTGTCGTATCCGTTGACACAAAAAGAGCACAGAAAGTAGCGGATTTATTGTCAACAATAGATGCCATAGGTAAATTGCCGTTTATTGATAGTCAGTCAGTTGCTGTAATAGGCGTGGGTGTACATGCACATACTGCCATAGTGGCTTTAGCGAATGCGGATAGTAAGATGAAAGCTGTAGTTGCCATCTCGCCAATTACCGATTTTGCCGATTACACGGCAGTGTTAAGTGAACGTTGGATGGGCTTGCCGCAAAAGAATTTTGCAGACTACGAACAGGCTTCTTTGCTGCATAAAACGTTCAGCTCACAAGCTGCATTCTTGTTGATACACAATGTAGATAATGCCGATATACACATACAGCATACGTGGAATTTGGTGGACGCATTGGTTCAGTCAGGGTATCAATTTGATATGCAAGTGTACTCGCACTCGCCATTTGATGAGGAGAGTTTACTCCTGCAACCG
>JAGNUZ010000028.1 GCA_017986765.1 Paludibacteraceae bacterium
TATGTATTGTTGGTATTTGTTGTTTTTGTTTCCTTCGCTATTTATGGCTTGTTTGTATTCAAACATAGCATTTTCAAATTGAGGCAAAAAGCTACAAATTTCTTGTAGTATTCGTCTATCGAAAGGCCGTTCGGTGTCGATAGGCGAATTTTTGTAGCAAGCAACAGCCCGCAGTGCTCTCAAACGTGCGGCATCTGTATTTGGAAGTCTTCTGTAGGGCATAAGGTTAACAAAAAATATGATAAACGCAAATATACGTTATATTTTTGTAAAATCCAAATTCGTGTTCCATTATTTTTCCCTTTGCATGAGTTCCGTTGCCAGATTTCGTAAATGGCTCGTTTTTTCTCTGCTTGTACAAGATTGGGTTAGGTGTACGAAAGCTTTGTCAAGTTCTGATTGCATGAGACTTTGGCATTCTTTGTGTACGCCAATATTCGTATATAGTTGGCTTACGTTGGCTATTTTCTCTGTCGTATCAGCTGGATTTGCTTTGATCCAATCTTGTAATTGTATTTTTTGCGTAGCATCAGCATTCGCAAGTGCACGTATGAGCAGGAATGTTTTTTTGTTGCACGAAATGTCTCCGCCAATTTTTTTTCCAAATACGGCAGGATCTCCATATACGTCGAGGTAGTCATCTTGCAGCTGGAAGGCAATGCCAATGTGGATGCCAAACTGGTATAAAGATGATGCTTGTGCGGGTGTTGCACCTCCGATAAGTGCTCCAATTTTAAGGCTGGCGGCAAGCAGCACGGCCGTTTTGAGCTCTATCATACGCAGGTATTCTGCTTCCGTTACGCTCGTTTGTGTTTCAAAGTTCATATCGTATTGTTGTCCTTCGCATACTTCAATGGCCGTTTGCGAAAAGAGAGAAAGCACTTCTGGTAATACATTAGCAGGGCATTGAGCAATGTATTGATATGCTTTTATCAGCATAGCATCGCCCGATAAAATGGCGGCGTTTTCGTTCCACTGTATATGTACAGTGGGCTTACCTCTACGGGTAGCAGCTTTGTCCATGATGTCATCGTGCAACAGCGTGAAATTGTGAAATATTTCAAGTCCTAGAGCGGGTTTTATAGCAGGCGTAAGGTCTTCCGAAAAAACATTGCAACCCATAAGTGTAAGAGCCGAGCGGAGGTGTTTTCCTCCCATGGACATGGTGTAAGCGATAGGATCGTACAAGGAAGCAGGTTCTGCATGCCATTGAGTAGCGGATAGTTCTTGGTTAACTATTTGGAGAATTTCGTGTGTTTGCGTCATGCTTTAGTCGTTAGTTTTTCGTATTCGTTTTCGATAATATCGTGCATTACATCAGCGATATCAATACCTGCGGCTTTCACTTGCTGTGGGATAAAGCTAGTGGTTGTCATGCCTGGCGTGGTGTTTACTTCCAGTAGATAAGGCGTGTTGTTTTTGTCGATAATATAGTCGGCTCTAATAATGCCTTTGCATCCTAGTAATTCGTAAATTTCGATGGTTTGCTGTTGTATGCGATTGCTTAATGTCTCGCTAATGCGTGCAGGGGTAATTTCGGTAACCTGACCGTTGTATTTGGCATCAAAATCAAAGAATTCATTTTCTGTTACCACTTCGGTGATAGGAAAAACCTGCGTTTTGCTACTTGTTTGGTACATGCCACAGGTAACTTCGGTGCCTTGTAAAAATGATTCGATAATCACTTCTTCGCCTTCTTCAAAGGCTTTGTGTATAGCTTCTTGTATTTGTTTCTCTTCTTTTACCTTCGTAACGCCAAAGCTGCTTCCGCCTACATTGGATTTGATAAAACAAGGAAGACCTACTTTCTCAATTACATCTTGAGAGTTTATCTGTTGGTTTTTTCTCAGAAGAATGGATGTGGCTACGGGGATGCCAAATCCTTTTAGGTATTGGTTACACGTAAATTTGTTGAACGTGAGTGCTGCTGCCAATACGCCACTGCACGAATAAGGCAGGTCTATAAGCTCAAAATATCCTTGCAGAATGCCGTTTTCGCCAGGGGTGCCATGTATGGTGATGTAGGCGAAATCAAAATGGTGTTTTTTGTTTTCCCAGGTATAAGAAAAATCATTTTTGTCGATTTCAACCTCTACATCGGGTGATACCTGCACACTCCATTTTGTGCCAATGAGCGTAACGATGGATACCGAGTATTCATTTTTATTGATAAAGGAGTAAATGCCTTGAGCACTTTTGAGCGAAACTATTACTTCGGACGAATTGCCTCCAGCGATAATGGCGATGTGTTTTTTCATGAGAGTACTATATAGTTTGTTGGTAGATGTAGGATTTGATTGTTTTTGTGCACAGAGCCATTTCTGCTCGAAAAAACAATGCAAATATACATTGTTTTTTTTATTCTCTTGTGGAATAAGAGAATAAAAACCGTAAAAATGAAAATACAGCGGGGCATTGTTTTTGTGCATATTTTGTAGGATTAAAATTTCCGTTTATAGATAAGTTTGTGTAAATTTGTCTGTTTATTTTTTTATTAAATTAAAATGTATGAGTGAAGAAGAAAAAAAAGAAAATGGAGGGTATGGCGCCAGTAGTATTACCGTATTAGAAGGTTTGGAGGCTGTTCGTATGCGTCCAGCGATGTATATTGGTGATATTGGAGTAAAAGGGTTGCATCATCTTGTGTATGAGGTGGTCGATAACTCTATTGACGAGGCTCTTGCAGGCCATTGTAACAATATTGAAGTAATAATAAATGAAGACGATTCGATAACAGTAACTGATGACGGGCGAGGTATTCCCGTAGATATGCACGAAAAAGAAGGTAGATCTGCCCTCGAAGTTGTGTTGACAGTGCTACATGCAGGCGGAAAGTTTGATAAAGACTCGTACAAAGTATCTGGTGGTTTGCATGGTGTAGGTGTTTCGTGTGTAAATGCTCTTTCGAGCATGTTGCATGTAGAGGTGTACCGTGCAGGCAAGGTCTATGAGCAAGAGTATTCTGCGGGGAAACCAAAATATTCCGTTAGGGAAATTGGTACATCCACCAAGCGTGGAACCGTTGTTACGTTTCTGCCCGATGCGAGTATTTTTATCACTACTGAATATAAATATGATATTTTGGCTAGTCGTTTACGCGAATTGTCATTTTTAAATGCAGGTATTCGCTTGATTTTAATTGATAAACGTGTTCGTTTGGACGATGGTGAATATAAATCAGATAATTTTTATTCTACCGAAGGATTGAGCGAATTTGTTACTTTTATCGACCAAGCACGCGAAAAGTTAATTGATGAAGTTATTCATATTTCGACAGACAAATTTTCTACACCAGTAGAAATAGCCTTGGTGTACAATACTTCGTATAACGAAAATATACATTCATACGTAAATAATATCAATACGATAGAAGGTGGTACGCACTTAGCTGGATTTAGAAGAGGCTTAACTCGGACACTCAAAAAGTATGCAGAAGAAAATAAGCTACTTGATAAACTTGAAAAAAATAAAATTGAGATAGACGGTAACGACTTTAGAGAAGGCTTAACGGCTGTAATTTCTATCAAGGTAGCTGAGCCACAATTTGAAGGTCAAACCAAAACGAAGTTAGGTAATAACGAAGTAATGGGGTCGGTAGATATGGCGGTAAGCGAAGCCTTGGGTAATTACCTAGAAGAACATCCAAAAGAAGCCCGCATTATCGTGGATAAGGTTATATTGGCAGCTACGGCTCGTCATGCAGCACGCAAAGCCCGTGATTTGGTACAACGCAAATCGCCCTTGTCGGGAGCTGGCTTGCCTGGTAAATTGGCCGATTGTGCGGAAAAAGACCCCGCTAAATGCGAATTGTTCTTAGTCGAAGGGGACTCTGCGGGTGGTACAGCTAAGCAAGGAAGGGATCGTGCGACGCAAGCTATTTTGCCTTTGAGAGGTAAAATTTTGAACGTAGAAAAAGCGATGCCCCATAAGGTTTTTGAAAGTGAAGAAATTCGCAATATCTATACCGCTTTGGGTGTAACTATTGGCACACCAGAAGATAGCAAGGCACTAAATATATCGAAACTCCGTTATCATAAGGTAATCATTATGACGGATGCTGATGTGGATGGTAGCCACATTGCTACCTTAATTCTTACCTTCTTTTTCCGCCACATGAAAGATTTAATAGAGAATGGATACGTATATATTGCTACTCCTCCTCTTTATTTATGTAAAAAAGGGAAAGTGGAAGAATATTGCTGGAACGAAAAACAACGTGTTGCGTTTATAGATAAATATGGACGAGGAAGTGATGGAGCAGGTATTCATATTCAGCGATACAAAGGTTTGGGAGAGATGAATGCACAGCAATTAAAACAAACCACCATGGATATTGAAAACAGAACCTTGCGTCAAGTAACGATAGAGAATGCTGCTGAGGCGGATCATATCTTTTCGATGTTGATGGGAGATGATGTAGCTCCTCGCCGTGAATTTATAGAGAAAAATGCAACTTATGCACGCATAGATATATAGTAAATAGATAGGAGCGAGTTCCTGCCTAATTCGTGTAGAAATACAGAAACAATTAGGCTGTGATTCACCGAATGAAAACAAGTAGGGTATGAATATATGTGTTTTTTGCTCTTCGAGCAACGATATTGCAGATGTCTATCGCAAAGATGCATTGCTCCTTGGTAAGAAGATAGGCGAGAAAAGCCATTCTCTTATATATGGCGGAGCCAACATGGGATTAATGCAGGTGTGTGCCACAGCAGTAAGAGATGCAGGAGGAACGGTAATTGGCATAGTTCCAGATAATTTGCGTAAAAATACCGAGCAAAAAGTACTTGATCAGGTCTTTTTTGTTGCCGATCTGGCAGAAAGAAAAGAAATGATGATAGAGTATGCCGATGTATTTATTGCTTTACCTGGCGGATTTGGTACTCTCGATGAAGTGTTTGAGGTTCTTGCTTTGGCTACAGTAGAAGCACACGATAAAAAATTGATCATTGTGAATACAAATGGGTATTACACTCATTTGCTTGCACATATTGAGCATAGCATACAGGAAAAGGCCATAAATGCCTCGTTGCAAAAAACTTTTGCAGTAGCAAATTCAATTGGTGAATGCTTCTCTTTGATAGAGAATGAAAATACCGCATTATGATAATTACCACAACCAAAGAAGTTTCTGTAGCCAACCGTTTTACCATTGGTGGTGAACAGCGGTTTGTGTTTATTGGAGGTCCTTGTGCTATCGAAAGTGAGCAAATGGCGATAGATGTAGCCGCTAAGCTAAAAGAAATTTGTGAAGGTCTGAGCATTCATTTTGTGTATAAATCTTCTTTTGACAAAGCCAATCGTTCATCTGTTTTTTCTCCTAGAGGGGTAGGTCTGGAAAAAGGATTGGAAATTTTGCAAAAAATAAAAACTAGCCTAGATATACCCATCTTGACAGATGTGCACGAAACATGGCAATGTAAGCCTGTAGGCGAAGTGGTGGATATTATTCAGATACCCGCTTTTTTGGCACGGCAAACAGATTTACTCGTGGCTGCCGCACATACTGGCAAGGTTGTGAATATCAAAAAAGGACAATTTATGGCTCCTTGGGATATGCAACAAGTGGTAAATAAAATGATAGAATCTGGTAATGAGTCTATTTTGTTAACCGAAAGGGGTTCAAGCTTTGGCTACAATAATTTGGTGGTGGACATGACTTCGTTGCTAGAAATGCGAAAAACAGGTTACCCAATTGTCTTTGATGCAACCCATTCTGTACAAAAACCAGGAGGCAACGGTACCAGCTCAGGTGGAAATAGGGATTTTGTATATCCGCTGATGCGAGCCGCTCTTGCGGTAGGTGTAGATGCCGTATTTGCCGAAGTACATCCCAATCCTGAAAAGGCTTTTTCTGACGCAGCCAATCAGTTGCATTTGAATAGCGTTCAATCTATTTTGGAACAATCCATTGCTATTGATAATAGTATAAAAAAAACAGTAATACCTATACCACATGCTATACGCCGAACGAAGTAAAGAAGTTTTTCGACAAGAAATACAAGCCTTAGAAAAGGTTGCTACACGCATAGGTAAAGAGATGGGTGAGGTTGTGGAATTGATATACGCAAACCACGGTAAAGTGGTGGTAACGGGTATTGGCAAAACAGGTATTATTGGACATAAAATAGCCTCTTCTCTTGCTTCTACGGGTACACCTGCAGTGTTTATGAATGCCGCAGAGGCTTTGCATGGTGATTTGGGTATGGTGTCTTCGTCAGATGTTGTGCTGATTATTTCGAATAGTGGCACTTCACAAGAGATATTGCGTATTATTCCTCCCTTAAAGGAAATGAAGTGCTCCATTGTTGCTATTACGGGCAATATCCTTTCGGCATTAGCCAAAGAAGCCGACTATGTATTGGATGTGAGTATAGATAAGGAGGCTTGTCCTTTGGGATTAGCTCCGACAACTTCTACTACCGCAACCTTGGTAATGGGTGACGCTTTGGTTGTTAATCTCATTGAGCTCCGAAATTTTAAAGCCGATTCTTTTGCTCTCTATCATCCAGGTGGTGCCATTGGCAAACGCTTGTTAGTGAAAGTAAAAGATATTATGCAACAGACCGTACCGTATGTAAGCGAACATACAGGATTTAAAGATGTAATTTTTGAAATTAGTGATAAGCGACTGGGTATGACGATAGTTGTTAATGACGCGAATGCTCCTGTAGGTATTATAACCGATGGAGATATTCGCAGAGCTTTGCAAAAATACGATGATATCTCACACCTCACAGCCCATGATTTAATGACTGTAGGGTATAAATTAATTGCAGAAACCCAACGTATAGATGATGCCTTACGGATAATGGAAACAAATAAGATTACTACTTTGGCTGTGGTTAGCAAACCAGAGGATCCAACCATTATTGGCATTATTCATATACACGACATTTTTGCATATAGAAAATAACAGATATGCATATATTAGATAAGATAAAACGTCCCGTAGCCGAAGAATTTGCGGCTTACAATAACGCCTTAGAGGCATCAGTAACGACGGAAAACCCAATATTAAAACAATTAACCGCCTTTGTGTTAGCGAGTAGGGGTAAGCAGATGCGTCCGATACTGGCATTGCTTGTAGCACAAATGTGTGGAGAGATTAATCCAAAAACCATTCAAGGTGCAATAGCTGTGGAGCTGCTACATGTTGCAAGTTTAATTCACGATGATGTGTTAGACAATTCGATGGAAAGACGTTCTAAACCGTCTGTAAATGCTGTTTTTGAAAATAAGGTGGCGATTTTAGGTGGCGATTTCTTATTGTCGAAAGCTTTAGAAAATGCTGCAAAAACGGATAATGTGGAGATTGTTCGAAGCATTTCTATCATAGGATCAAAACTGGCAGAGGGAGAAATTTTGCAGCTCGCTAATGCAAAAAAAACTCAAATGACAGAGGATATTTACTTTGAAATTATTTTGAAAAAAACAGCGACTTTGTTTTCTAGTTGTGCTCAAATTGGCGCTTTATCTGTGGGAGCTACGCACGATGAGGTAGAGCGACTAAATATATTTGGCGAAAGCTTGGGTATTTGCTTTCAGTTACGAGATGATATTTTTGATTATTACGAAGAGAAGATTGGGAAACCCACAGGCAATGATATCCGCGAAGGGAAAATAACCTTGCCAATGTTATATGCCTTGAGGATTGCATCACCTACAGAAAACAAGGAGGTGATGAAGCTCTTGCAACAAGTAGATTTGTCGGACAACGAGGTAGCGTTTTTACAACAATTTTCCATACAAAAGGGCGGGGTAGCATATACTAGAACGAAAATGCTAGGATATAGGGATAGAGCCTTGGAGCAATTAAGCATATTTGCTGACACACCCAGTAGGCAAGCTTTGATTGATTATACGCGCTATGTGGTAGATAGGGCAAGCTAAATAAAAAAAGAGCTATTCAAATAATGAATAGCTCTTTTTAATTTCCTATAAAAATAATGTTACTTAGTTTCTAGGATTAGCTTCTTTAACAACTAATGTTCTTCCTTCAAATTCAGCACCATTCAGTTCTTCGATGGCTTTTTTTGCTTCGCTGTCGTTAGACATTTCTGCAAAAGCAAAACCTTTTGATTTTCCTGTTTCTCTGTCTTTTACAAGTTTCACAGAATCCAATGTTCCGTATTCTTCAAAGATACCCTTAAGGTCATTTTCTCGAACTCTGTAGTTCAAGTTTCCAATGTAAATGTTCATAAAAAATAATAATAAAATAAATAAATATATTGTAAATCTACGCTTAATGATTTACGCCACAAAGGAAAGCATAATTTTTTAATAAAAGACTATAATTTGTAAAAAAATGCAATTCTTTGCCGTTTTTTGGCGAATAGGCTTCTAAAATAATGCTCATTCCTTCCTTATTGATGCAATACTTCCATGCGATTGGCATCCAAACGAATAAATGTAAACAGTATAATTGTGAAACTCCATAGAGAAGACCCTCCATAGCTCAAGAATACCAGCGGAATACCAATAACGGGAACTAAACCAATAACCATACCGATATTTATGGCAAAGTGAAAGAATATAATACTTACCACCGAATAGCCAAATATACGACTAAAGGAAGACCGCTGTCGTTCAGCAAGGAAGGAGAGCCGTATGATGAGGGAAATAAATAAGAGAATGACAACTAGGCTGCCGACAAAACCTTGTTCTTCGCCAACGGTACAAAAGATAAAATCGGTGTCTTGCTCAGGCACGTAGTTGAGTTTAGTTTGCGTGCCGTTTAAGAATCCTTTCCCTAAGAATCCTCCCGAACCAATGCTGATTTTTGATTGGCGTACATTGTAGCCTGCACCCAAAGGGTCGTCTTCTAATCCCAATACAACTTTTATACGCATTTGTTGGTGGGGCTGTAGCACATTGTCGAAGAAATAGTCTGTTACATTACACAAGCCTATTGTGCCGATAATAAAGAGCGTAAACAAGAAGTACTGTTTTTGCTTTTTTACCAAGGCCATTACAATTAGAAAAATTACACTACCCACAATACTAATATATGCGGTGATGGTATAGGTGATAGCCGTGACGCCAAAAAAGTGTAGTAGGCTCGTTAGTAGATATAGCAACAAGTTACCCGCAAGAAAGATAAACATGGTGCGATTATCCTTGATATAGTATTTTATCATAACACCTACTGCTACAATGGAGACGGCAAATACCACCACAAAACCCAAGGATTCATGCATGAGTGTTTCATCTACGGTAGATAGATAATCGTATTGCAAGAATAGAACAAAAAATAATGCCGCTAAAAAGGCCAACACCATAAAAATCCCATTCATGCCTTCGCGATACAATACAATAAAGAAAGCTGCAAAAACTAGTGCTGAACCTGTTTCTTGTTGCATAATAATTATGAGCATTGGCGTTAGTATGATAAGACCAACTACTAGCATGTTACGCATAGTTCCTAGAATGAAATTATACGAACTCATAAATTTAGCTAGGGCTAAAGCGGTGGCATATTTGGCAATTTCTGCAGGTTGAATGCTGATAGACCCAATTTTAAGCCAAGAACGTGAACCTTTAATTTCGGGGGCTAAAAATATAGTGGCTATTAACAGTAATATAGTGGCAAAATAGATGATGTATGCTAAGTTGTTGTATAGTTTACTGTCAATAAGCAGTACCACCAGGGCGATGACGAAAGCTAAACCTATCCAAATAAGCTGTGAGCCATGTCTGACATTAAAATTGAGAATTTCCGAGTTTTCAAAATCGTATGTAGAGGCATAAATGGTAACCCAACCCACTGCGACCAGAACTAGATAGAGTGTGATTGTAATCCAATCTAAGGAGCGTAAAAGACTTACTTTGCGTGCCATTGTTTTACTCGTTTATATATTCAATCAAAGAGGATTCTAACATGCGTTTTTGCAGGTTTTTACGATTGACTTTTGTCGTATCAATAGTTCCTGTCAGGTATTTTTCTACCATCAAACTGGCAATAGGTACAGCCCATGTTGCTCCAAAACCAGCATTCTCAACATATACAGCAATGGCGATTTTTGGATTGTCTTTGGGTGCAAAAGCGATGAAAATAGAGTGGTCTTTACCGTGTGGATTTTGCGCTGTTCCTGTTTTTCCACACATTTCCAGCCCTTCTATTTTTCCTATGCGACCTGTTCCTTGTTCTACAGCCATCAGCATGCCATCAACAATGGGGTCGTAATATTTCTTGTCGATACTTGTTTGGTGTTTTTCTCTAAAACGTTTGTCAATCTTATCTCCTTCAATGCCTTTGATGATATGGGGTGTATAAAAATAACCCCTATTCGCTATTAGTGCAGCTAGATTCGCTGTTTGCATGGGAGTTGCCAATACTTCACCTTGTCCGATAGCAATGGAAATAATGGTAGAAGATTTCCATTTGTTGGCTCCATAAATACGGTCGTATTTCGCACTTTCTAAGATTAAGCCACCTTTTTCGTTTGGAAAATCGACGCCTAATTTTGCTCCGAAGCCCATGGATAATACATGTTTTCGCCAATGGTTGTACGATTCGACTGTTGAGATACCACTTGGAGGGTTATCCAACAGACCTTTTAGACCGTGGCAATAATATGCATTGCACGAATGTTGTATAGAACCTCTAAGGTCAAGATTGTTTGGGTGCGAGTGGCAACCAAGTTTGCGTGTGCGACTATAATAATATCCCATGCTACATGGATACCGAGTATTTTCATCTATTATCCCTTCTTGTTGATATACTAAGGCATTTACTAATTTAAAGGTTGATCCTGGAGGGTACATTGCCATTAAAGGTCTGTCAAATAGAGGTTTGTAAGGGTCTTTGAGTAGGGCACTGTAATTTTTTGAGCGTTCTCTTCCTACTAATAAAAGCGGGTCGTAAGACGGACTTGATACTAATGCTAATATTTCGCCTGTCGCTGGTTCTATTGCTACAATACTACCGAGTTTGTTTTTCATTAGTTTCTCGCCGTATGCTTGTAGGTACATATCAATGGACATATTCAGATTTTTTCCAGCAATGGGGGCAATATTGTGTTCTCCATTTTTATATACGCCTTGGATACGTCCATGTGCATCACGCAAGAGAATTTCCACTCCTTTTTCGCCACGTAGGTACGATTCGTATTCTTTTTCAATACCAGATTGTCCTTTGTAATCACCCCGTGAATAGTAGCTATCAGCATCAATCTGTGCTTGATTCAATTCGCCCACAGAGCCGATGGCATGTGCTCCGTATGGAATAGCATATTTACGCAGTACCCTTTGTTGCGCATACACGCCTCTAAATTTGTATAATTGCTCCTGAATGCGTCCGTATTCAGCCACGCTGAGTTGCGAGATAAATATTTGAGGAGTAAACCGCGAGTATCCTCTGTTTTTGCGTTTGTCTTTAATTTCCTCCATACGCAGGTCAAATTCCTCTTTTGGTATGTTCAGCATGCTACAAAATGAGAGAGTATCTAACGGAGACATTTCTCGCATGATAATCATCAAATCGTACACTGGCTGGTTGGATACGTAGAGTTCGTGGTTGCGGTCGTACAGCAATCCCCGAGAGGGATAGATTGTTTTTTTCAGAAAGGCATTACTATCCGCATTCTCTTTGTATGAGCTATCGGCAATTTGAATGTAAAATAATTGAATAATATAGATAAAGGCAACAGACAATACGATAAGAATGATTACATATTGCCTGTTTTTAAGTCGTTGATTTTTAAGGGAGTCCTTCATTTTGATTTAAGTAATTCAACACTAATAATAAGCAAAAGAGTAATAACTGTATTGTATAAAACCCGTATTAATAATAACCAAAAATTATCGAAAGAGATTACTTCCAAAAAGAAAAGAGAGAGGTGGTGTACAAAGATTAATACAAATGCATATTTTACATAATTGACGAAGCCAAAGGATTTGATGGAAGGTGAAATAAAATCAAAATCATTCCGAAAGAACAGGGCGTCTATCCAGTAATTACGGAGATAAGCAATTAGCACAGATGCAAAAATATGTATGCCTAAGGTGTTGCTGAAAATATCTATCAAGAAACCAAGAACAAAAGCTATCACCATAATGCTCTTTTTATTAAGTGCAACAGGTAGGCTTAAAATAAAAGCAATGTAGATATATGGATTAATAAATCCTAAAAAATCAATATTATTGAATACCAATACTTGTAGCAATACAATGACTACAAAAAAAAGTATATTTCGCGTGATTGTAAGTATCATTCTATATTTTGTTTTTCCAGGTTGTTCAATTCTTCTATTTTTGCAAATTTGATAAGGTTTACAAATGAAATGGTTTGAAAATTAACAGCTAGCCGTACTTTGATTTTGCTAAAGTTATAATCTTTTGCCGTATTTACTTCTTCAACCGTACCCACTATAATGTTTTCTGGAAAGATCGCCGAAAAACCACTTGTTACAATCGTATCGCCTTTAACGAGTTCTACGTGTTGCGGAATTTCTTTTAAATTGGCAAACTCAGCATTTTTACCTTCCCATAGCAATGATCCATAATAATCGTTTTTGGCGATGCGACAACTTACTTGTATGCGTGGATTTAGTATGGGTATAACCACCGAAAAATTCTCGGAAACCGTGCTAACAATGCCCACCACACCTTCACTATTTACTACGCCCATATCGGGTTGAATGCCGTGAAGTGAGCCTTTGTCTAGGGTAATGTAGTTGAGTTGTTTGTTTACCGAACTATTGATAACCTTGGCGGTAATATAAGAGTACGTAGTGCTAGAGTCTGCGGTAAGGATAAGGGTATCCTGAGTCTGAATTGTGTCTTGTAACTGCTCCAATAGTAGCATATTTGCATTCTTCAGGGCTGTATTTTCTTCTGCAAGTAATGTGTTATTAGTGCGTAAGTGAAAATATTCGGTAAACGAATTTACGCTGTCATACAAGTTACCGATTACTACGTTTGCCGAACTGAGAGCTACCGATTGTTGGTAGTTATTGTGCGAAACGAGTAAAAAGAGGGCAATTGTTTGTAGAAATACAAACAGCAAAAAAGAACTTGCCTTTCCCAAAAAACGGAGTAAATTTTCCATATAGTTTACTTACGTAGTAGTCAAACCCTTAAATCCATTTTATACCAATATATTGCGACCTAAAAAACGAATTGCCAGCAAGAGAGTTTCTTTTGCTGACAATATATACGTTCTTCGTTGGTGTGCGATTATCTCAATAAGAAAGAATAATTATCAACATTTTTCAGGGCAATACCTGTTCCCCTTGCTACGGCACGGAGAGGGTCTTCTGCAATGTGAAAAGGGATATTTATTTTATCTTGCAAGCGTTTGTCAAGTCCTTTAAGCAATGCACCACCACCTGCTAAATAAATACCATTACGTACAATATCAGCATATAATTCGGGTGGCGTTTGTTCCATAGCACCTAAAATAGCTATTTCTATTTTTGAAATAGATTTGTCCAAACAATGAGCAATTTCTTGGTAAGATACAGGCACTTCCATTGGCAAAGCTGATAGTCGGTTTGGTCCACGTACAATATAATCTTCAGGTGGATTTTCAAGGTCTGTTAAAGCAGAACCAACATTGATTTTAATCATTTCGGCAGTTCTTTCGCCTACTTTGATATTGTGTTGTCTTCCCATATAATCTACAATATCCGAGGTAAGATCGTCTCCAGCAATACGAATAGAACGGTTGCATACTAACCCGCCTAACGATATAACAGCAATTTCGGTTGTCCCACCACCTATGTCAACAAA
>JAGNUZ010000029.1 GCA_017986765.1 Paludibacteraceae bacterium
GAGGGATTGTACCAACGAACGCATATTGGTCAGTTGCGAACCGCCACCTGTTATAATGATGCCTGCTCCGAGTTGTTTCAGGTATCCTTTTTGTTTAATAGGGTCAATAATAAAGCCCAATATCTCGGTAGCACGCGATTCTATTATTTGTGCCAAAAAGGAGCTCTGTATTGATTTTTCTTCTTGTTCATATCCTGCTTTGGCAATGATAATGCGTTTGTCGGGTATTTCTAACGAAGCCATTGCATTGCCTAATTTTTGTTTTAGTCTTTCGGCTTGATGATCCGTTAGGTTTAAGTCGCGTATGTCGTTCGTAATGGTTTTTCCTCCTAATGGAATAACGCCTAATTCACGTAGATACAGTTTAGTAAATACACTAAAGGTGGTGGTGCTTGCCCCAAAGTCGATAATCATACAACCCAAGTCTTTTTCATCTTCCGAAATTAAGCCATTAGCCGTAGCAATAGGAGAGGGGAATATGCCAATAATATCTAGTTGCGATTTTTCTTTTAGTAATTCTTTTACTTTATTTAGTCCCGCATTTATCTCCCCTTTGGTGAAGATGATTTTGTAACGTCCTTCTAGTTGTGTGCAAGCAATACCTGCAGGGTCTGACACCCATTCGTCATCTACTAAATATTCTTGTGTTATGACGTCTAATATATCACATTCGGTTGATTGTAGTTTGTAGTTTTCCTTGTGTAATTTATCCAACAAATCTTGCCCAACTATTTCATTTTCCCCCAAGGTCCGTTTGGTACGGTTGTCTTTGCAACGCAGATAACGACCACCAACCCCAATATATGCTTTGGTTAGGTTTAACTCTGTTTTGTTGCGTAATTTTGTAACAATGCTGTTGATAATAAAAGCCGTATCAGCTACATTGAATATAGCACCTTGTTTAATCGTCGTTGGCTTTGTCTCTTCTTCTTCGTATGCCACAATACGCAATTTTCCTTCTGTTGTTCTTTGAGCAACAGCACCTATGATTTTGGTAGTACCCAAATCAAAAGCAAGGATGTAAGGAGTAGAGGTGTTCATCATGTTGGGTTTATTTTTTTGTTGCATATAGTAATTTGTTGTATTCGATGTTGATGTTTGAGTATGTGTCCGTCAGTGCTAATTGCGGATATCTTTTGTAAAATGTGTATAGTTTTTTTAGTTTATCTTCATAATTATCCAATGTTCCGAGTGAAATAGTGTAGGAGCCCACTTTGGGTACTAATTCGATTTTTCTAGTATCTGTTACATATATTTGGTCTATCTGTGCATTCCAAAATTCGTTGTTAGACACATATTCTACAAAATCGAATAGTTCGTTTTTGGCAAATGTTTCTGTAATATTGCCCGATACTACCTGAATCATTACTGTAAAATTGTTTGAAATAGGCATCTTTTCTCTGTCCTGATCAATGTAATACGATTCCGTAGCTGTCATTATACGCACTACTGGCTCTCGTTGCCAAATGCGTATTGCCACATCGCCATGGTTGGTACGGTAGCATTCTGCCCGTTTTACATAGTTCATTTCTTTTATTTTCTCCTCTATGGCATGGGTATAAGCATAATCTACCTTTTTCCCTTTCGGATAAATATCGTTGTCAGTTAAGTGTTTTTCTATTTCTTTTCGTTTGATAAAATTATAGTCAATGCTATCCACCTTGTAAATATGCAAGGTCTTGCACACCTCATTTTGAGGCGTATGTGTAAACCGAACTGCGGCGTACACGAGGTACGACAGAAACAGTAGGGATAACAATATAAGTGCAATTTTTTTGACCATCTGTGTTTATTTTGTCACTTTGCGTTTTGTTTGAGCTGTTTGCTTATCAAAGGCACCATTTTATCTATGTCGCCAGCACCCAGCGTAATTAAGACATCAAAATTATACTTTTTTATTTCTTCTAGCAAATCTTCTTTCTTGCAAATAGATTTATTTTTACTCTTGATTTTTTGCAATATCATTTTGGAACTTACTCCTTTTATGGGCAGTTCGCGTGCAGGATATATGTCGAGCAAGATTACACTATCGAGCAACGATAAGCTGGTCGCAAATTCGGCAGCAAAATCGCGTGTGCGGGTATATAAATGAGGTTGAAAAACGCCACAAATTGATTTGTTGGGGTACAACATTCGGATAGATTCAATCGAGGCTTTCAGCTCTTCTGGGTGGTGTGCGTAATCGTCGATGTAACACATATTTTCTGTCTGAATCTGAAAGTCGAATCGGCGTTCAATGCCTTTAAATGTTTCAATGCCGACTTTTAACTCATCTGCTGTTACACCATTTAAACTTGCAATTGCCATAGCTGCAACGGAGTTTTCTACATTAATAGCAATGGGTACTCCTAGCTGCACTTGTTCGATAGTAAACGAAGGAGCAATAAAGTCGAAATACATGTTGCCGTCTTTTACTTCGGTGTTTTTGGCATAATAGTCTGCCGTTTCAGTGCCCGAATAAGTATAAACGGATACCGAAGATGCTGTGCGAGGCGTTAGTTCTATTCCTTTTTTTACTAACAAACAACCCTTTTCTTGTATTAGGGATGTAAAATGCTGAAAACTTTCTAATAGATTTTCTCTGTCTTTATAAATGTCTAAATGGTCGTTGTCAGTAGCCGTAATCACTGCCATATAGGGCATAAGTTGATGGAAAGAACGATCGTATTCGTCGGCTTCTACTACTACTAAATCCGAGTTTGGATTCACTAGTAAGTTCGATGCATAATTCTTGGTAATACCGCCCAAAAAGGCATTCGTTCCTTTAGCCGATTTAGTAAGTAAATGTGCTAAAATGCTAGAAGTTGTTGTTTTCCCATGTGTGCCAGCTATGCACAAGGCTTTTTTCGTTTGGGTAATTTCGCCTAGCACTTCTGCTCGTTTGAGCATGGTAAATCCTGCTTTTGCAAAGAACACTCGTTCAGACATTGTGTTCGATATAGCAGGCGTGTAGATAATGGTCGTATTGTCTTTATCCATGTATTTAACAGGAATATCACTTACATTATCCTTGTAGTGAATTTCCATGCCTTCGGCTTCGAGGCTTGCGGTAAGTTTATTTTCTGTAGCATCGTATCCGCCTACTTGGTGCCCCATTTGTTTGAAATAGCGAGCCAAAGCACTCATCCCGATACCTCCAATGCCTAAAAAATAGTAGTTTTTGGGTTCAAATTTCGATTGTTTAATAGTTGTTTTTGCCGATTTCTTTTCTTCTGCTTTTATCTCTACTCCAATGATGCGTAAAATTTCTTTCGCAATTTGATTGGCGGCATTTGGTTTGGCAAAATGAGCAATATTTTGGCTTAAATACGATAGTTTTGTTTCATTCTGGATAAGAGTAAGGGCTGTTGCTACCAAAAAATCGGGAGCTTCTTGGTCTGTAACCATCACAGCAGCTTGTTTCTCTACCAATGCCAAGGCATTTTGCGTTTGGTGATCCTCGGATACGTTGGGTGAAGGCACTAAAATACAGGGTTTGCGTAGCAGACTAAGCTCCGAAATAGAGCTAGCTCCTGCACGCGAAATTACTAAATCAGAAATACTATATGCCAAATCCATGCGGGCTACAAAATCCGTAATCAAGATGTTTTCTACATTCATCTTTGCTGTTTGTTCCTTGATGCTATCGAAATAGTATTTGCCTGTTTGCCAAATTACTTGTACGCCTGATTCTGCAATTTGTCCAATGTGTTTTAGGATACTTTGGTTAATGGTACGTGCACCTAAACTGCCACCGACGATGAGCAAGGTTTTTTTAGTAGGCACAAAGCCAAATTCTTTATAAGCTTCTTCGGTATTGTACAAGTTTACTAACAATTGCTGACGAACAGGATTGCCCGTAAAACTTATTTTATCAGACGGAAAGAATCGGTGCATATTGTCGTATGCCACACATATTTTTGCTGCTTTTTTTGACAAGATTTTATTGGTCATACCTGCGTATGAATTTTGCTCCTGAATAACCGTAGGAATACCTAATTTATTTGCCATATACAAGGTTGGACCACTCGCATATCCCCCAACTCCTACCGCAATGTCAGGCTTAAATGTTTTAATGATTTTTTTGGCTTTGCCTATGCTTTTTAATAAGTTTGGAATGAAAGCAACGTTTCGTTTCATATTAGTACGATCGAATCCACTCACAGGCAATCCAACAATCTCATATCCCGCCGCTGGAACTTTTTCCATTTCCATTTTGTTTTCAGCTCCTACGAATAGGATTTCTACGTTGGGTACAAGCTCCTTGATGCTGTTAGCTATTGAAATGGCTGGGAATACATGTCCGCCAGTGCCACCTCCGCTAATAATAATTCGAGTGTTTTCTTTCATTGCTTTATATCTTTGTTATCGTAAATTGAACATTCTGTTAGAAATCTCAGATGCGTTTTTACGTATTATTTTTCGTTTCCGTTTATTTCTTCTTCCTGTGTAGTTTCTTCTACGAGTGCATCCGCGCTTTTTTCTTCGCTTTTTAGGTTATCGTTTGTTTGAAGAGTAGCGGCTGCAACATCCTCTTCTTTCTTATTTATTAACTGGCTAATATTGAGTATAATACCCAAATAGACACTTGTCATAACAATAGACGTGCCTCCACGACTAATGAGCGGTAGCGGTTGCCCTGTTACGGGACCTAGATGAGAGGCTACAGCCATGCTGATAAAGGCTTGTATCACAATTAGTAGGGAAAGACCAATGACCATAAATGCAGGGTACGCTTTGTCGCATTTGGTAGCCAACCTGCCCGAGCGGAATAGGATAATTAAATAGAGCAACATGATAAATATACCACCTACAATGCCATATTCTTCTATTACAATGGCGTATATAAAATCTGAAAATGCCAAGGGTAAAAAGTCTCTTTGTGTGCTGTTTCCTGGTCCTGCGGGAGTTATGCCATGAGCAATGGCTATTTTAGAATGCATTATCTGCATATTGTCATCATTTATTACATAGGTTTTTTCTCCAGCAGGCTGACTCACTTCGTCTACAAAATCGTCTATACGGCTAACCCATGTATTGAGCCTACCCAAATATGTAGGTTGATAATAATGAGAAATAACATACAATGACATAAGCAAAGCAGCAATGCTACCTAAGGTAATACCAAGTTTTAAAAAAGAAATACGTCCAATCATCATGAGCAAAATGCCTACGCCAAAGAGCATTACTGCGGTGGATAAGTTTTGCGGAGCAATGAGTAAGCAAAATAGCCCTAATACAATGATAATAGGCCAAAACGCTTTGTCGGCATTTTGTCCTTCTTTTTGGTTTCGAGCAAGCATATCACTAATAAAAACGATGGTGCTAAATTTTGCCAGTTCCAAAGGCTGAAATTCAAAACCTACTATCTTAATAGCCCGTATAGCACTGTTGGCTTCTACACCAATAAATGGCAGTAAAATAAGCAGCACAAGGGCAATCGGCAACAAGAAGTAATTGATCCCGCGGATATAGCGGTATGGAAACCGATGCATGATAATCATAATAATCAATCCCAAACCCAACATTTGAATATGACTGAAAAATGGGGCAAGGTGATTACTACGTCTAAATGCTTCCTGACTGATGGCACTAAACATTTCGATAGACGATACCAAGAGGAGCAACCCTATGGTTATCCATAGAATGAAATCTCCTTTAAAAACTTTTTTAAATAGTTCGCCCATAGTCGATTGTAATTTAGTCTGTTATAAATTCTTTACGCAATGTTTAAATTGTGCTCCTCTATCTTCATAATTGGCAAACAAGTCGAAACTTGCACAGCAAGGTGATAACAGCACGGTGTCGCCCTTGTTGGCAGATTGATAGGCTACTTTTACTGCTTCTTCCATTGAGTTTGTGCTCATTGTTTTGATGCCTGTTTCTCCAAAGAAATGTTCGAGTTTACTGTTGTCTGTACCCAAAAATACCAAAGTATGTACTTTTTTATTTATTAACTGGAGTATTTCGTTGTAGTCATTTCCCTTGTCAGTGCCTCCTAAAATTAGTACAACTGGTGTGTGCATGCTTTCGAGGGCATACCAGCAGGAGTTTACGTTAGTTGCTTTTGAGTCGTTGATAAACATAATGTTACGCACTTTAGCCACGGGCTCCAAGCGGTGCTCTACACCTTCGAAATCAGCGAGTGAATTGCGAATTTGTTCTTTTTTGATGTTCATTACACTGGCAGACAATGCTGCTGCCATAGAATTGTACACATTGTGTGTTCCTTTGATGGCTAATTTCTCAATATTCATAGTTAGTTCGGTTTCTTCAGTGTTGATAGTTAGGTTGTTATTCTCTACGTATGCGTTGTTTTTAGAATTCTTTTTCATGGAAAATGGATATAGTTTTGCGTTTATTTTGTGTTTTGTTAGTTCTTGTTGTATCGCTTTGTCGTCTTCCCAATAAATAAAGACATCGTTTGCTGTCTGATTTTGTGTAATCCGCATTTTAGCTTCTACGTATTTTTGAAAATCATACTCATATCTGTCTAAGTGGTCGGGCGTAATATTGAGTAAAATTGCCACATCTGCTCTAAATGTATACATATTGTCTAATTGAAAACTGCTGAGTTCGATAACATAATATTCATATGTTTCTTCCGCCACTTGCAAAGCAAAACTTTTGCCTACATTTCCTGCCAATCCTACGTTTAGTCCTGCTTGTTTTAGGATATGGTAGATAAGCATTGTGGTTGTGGTTTTTCCATTGCTTCCTGTTATGCAAATTGTTTTTGCAGAAGTATAGCGACCAGCAAATTCTATTTCAGAAATTATAGGGATATTCTGCTTTTTTATTTCTTGTATAACCGCAACTTTATCCGGTATTCCTGGGCTTTTCACCACCTCTGTAGCTTGCAATATTTCTTCGTATGTGTGTGTGCCTTCTTCCCAGCGTATTGCGTGTTTGTTTAGCACCAGCTTATAGGTTTCTTTTATTTTTGACGCATCAGAAACGAACACATCAAAACCTTGTTTGTGAGCCAATACCGCAGCTCCAACTCCACTTTCACCTCCTCCAAGTACTACTATCCGTTTCATTCTGTTAGCGTATTTTGAGCGTTATTAAGGTCATAATTGCCAAGGCAATGCCAATAATCCAAAAGCGTGTTACAATCTTTGCTTCGGGTATGCCTTTCTTTTGATAATGATGGTGCAAAGGCGACATGAGGAATATCCTTTTGCCTTCACCATATCTTTTCTTTGTGTATTTAAAATAGGAAACTTGCATCATTACGGATACGTTTTCGATAAGGAACACACCGCATAAAATCGGCAATAAAAATTCTTTGTGTATCAAAATGGCAAATACTGCGATAATACCACCAATAGTCAAACTGCCTGTATCTCCCATAAATACTTGTGCTGGGTAAGAATTGTACCATAAAAATCCGACCGTAGCACCGACAAAAGCACTGGCAAATACAACCAACTCTTCGCTACCAGGCACAAACATCACATCGAAATATCCAGCAAAACCGATGTTGCTCGATACGTATGCCAATACACCCAGTGTAATACCAATAATACTCGATGTTCCTGCTGCCAGTCCATCTAAACCGTCAGTCAAATTTGCTCCATTCGATACCGCAGTAACGATGAATATAGTAGCTAATACAAACAGTATCCAAGCCCCTGTTTGTGCATGTTCTTTTAAAAATGGAACAAAATCTGCATAATCGAAATTGGTGTTTTTGATAAAGGGAATGGTCGTTTGTGTTGATTTTACAGGGATGGATTTTGGGCTTACTTCCGAGTTTTCTATCTGCTGTACATTTAGGTGTTGTGCGTGCTCTACCATTACTACTTCTGGGCTCAAATACATTGTTAAACCAACTAACAAGCCAATGCCAATTTGTCCTATAATTTTAAATTTGCCACTCAGACCTTCTTTGTGCTTTTTAAATACTTTGATATAATCGTCTAAAAATCCAATTACTCCCAACCATATTGTGGTAGCTAGCATAAGCAGTAAATACACATTTCGAATACGACCAAATAGCAAACATGGAACCAAAATGGCAATAATAATGATAATTCCCCCCATGGTGGGTGTCCCTTTTTTGCTCATTTGTCCCTCTAATCCGAGGTCACGGATAGATTCTCCAATTTGTTTCTTTTGCAAATACGCAATAATGTTTTTTCCTATTACCATCGAGATAAATAGAGAAAATATCAAAGTCATTGCTGCACGAAACGTTACGAAACTGAACAAACCCGCACCAGGTAAGTTAAAGTTTTCTTCTAAAAATCTGAATATATAGTATAGCATAATATTCTGTATTATAGTTGATTAAATATTTCTGTTACTATCTCTTTGTCGTCAAAATGATGTTTCACACCCGCTATATCTTGGTATGTTTCGTGTCCTTTGCCTGCTATCAATATTATGTCTCCTTTTTTGGCTAACATGCAGGCTGTTTTAATGGCTTGAAGCCTATCTTCTATTACCAATGTACCTTTTTTCTCTTCTTCGGTAAGTCCCGCTAGCATATCGTTTAGTATTTCTGTAGGATTTTCAAAGCGTGGATTGTCAGAGGTGAGTATTACTTTGTTGCTCGATTTTACGGCTTCTTTTGCCATAATGGGGCGTTTCCCTTTGTCTCTATTACCACCGCAACCAATTACTGTGATAACCCTTCCTTCTGCGTTCAATGGGTTTTCCATCTGTATAGAATTGATGGTTTCCAATACATTCGTCAAAGCATCTGGAGTATGTGCAT
This sequence comes from Paludibacteraceae bacterium, assembly GCA_017986765.1. GTDB lineage: Bacteria > Bacteroidota > Bacteroidia > Bacteroidales > Paludibacteraceae > JAAYPI01. The sequence continues at coordinate 8,705 of JAGNUZ010000029.1, forward strand.
AATCCACAATTGCTGTAAATCCTGTGGCCGATTGCACTGTTTCGAACCGTCCAGATACGGGTTTCAATACACTGAGTGCCACTAGAGCATCGTCAGCAGGTATGCCCAGCAAGGTGGCTGTACCATATACGGCGAGTAAATTTGATGCGTTAAATTTGCCGATAAAGGAGACTGAAACTTCCTTGTTATTGATAGTGAGCAACATGCCTTCAAATCCATTTTCGATAATTCTACCTTTATAATTGGCTAAAGATTGTGTTGAATACGTATATTTGGCGGCGACCGAATTCTGGAGCATCACCAAGCCGTTTCTGTCATCTGTATTGGTAAGGGCAAAAGCTGATTTTGGCAATTGGTCGAAAAATGCCTTTTTGGCTTTTAAATATGCATCCACTGTTTGATGATAATCGAGGTGGTCGCGTGTAAGATTCGTAAATATACCACCATCAAATGCAATACCCGAAATTCTTTTTTGGTCAATAGCATGCGAGCTTACTTCCATAAAGGCATACTTGCATCCCGCCTCAACCATTTGGTGCAATAGTGCTTGCAAGCTAAGGGCATCGGGTGTAGTATGTGTGCTTGGGAAGGCTTCTTTGTGTACATAATTGCATACAGTAGAAATCAGTCCTGTAGGGTATTCCAATTGTTCAAATAATTGATACAATAGGGTAGCGATGGTTGTTTTTCCATTCGTTCCTGTTACGCCTACGACTATGAGTTTTTCAGATGGATTGTCATACCAGTTTGATGCAATTTTACCCATAGCTTCGGAGCTATCAGGCACTTGTATATACACAATTTCACTGTGTGTGGAGGAAGGCATTTGTTCGCATACAATGACGCTAGCCCCTTTTTCGATGGCAGTGTCAATGTAATTATGTCCGTCTGTAGTTGTACCTTTGGTTGCAAAAAACATATATCCTTCTTGCACCGCTCTCGAATCAAAGCACAATCCGTTTACCTCAACATTCTTTTGATGTTGTGTATTCCGAATAATGCTTATATTTTGTAAGAGTTGTGTTAAGTTTTTCATATCCAGTTTAATTTAAAATAAGTTCCACCGAAGTCCCTTTTGCTATTTCTGCATTTTCAGCAATAGATTGCGTCATTACTTTTCCGAACCCAATTATTTTTACCCGTAATCCCATTTTTTCTAGTAAATACATGGCGTCTTTCGCACTCATTCCCACGGTGTTAGGCATCACATCATTGTCTGCTGTTACCATCATTGGGTGTAACGAGTAGGTGTGTGTTGAATCATTTACCACGCATTCGCCCCACACAACTCCTTTTTCTGTTACAACAAGTGGTTGCGACAGGGTTTTAAGCACATTAGTTATGTCTGGAGCATAGCCTTTTCGTACACTTTGATTTGCTGTTGGTTCATTTTCTGTTGAAACGGGTGTGTCTCCCAATTTCAGGGTATATACTTTTTCGGCTACATTTTTAAATACCATACCGCTCATGCCTCCAGCAGAAGCAGGTGCTCCCATAGGGTTTTTAATATATACAATGATGGAATACATAGGCTTATCTGCTGGAAAATACCCACAGAATGATACTTGGTGTCGTGTTTTTCCTGTTGCATCTCTGTATGAGCCATTGATAGCTATTTGTGCGGTACCAGTTTTTCCTGCAATAGCAAACAGTTTCGATTTGATGCTTTTTGCTGTACCTTGCGATACAACTCCTGCGAGCATCGACTGTATTTTTCCCAAAGTTTCTGCCGAACATATTTTGGGATTAATCACTATTGGTTCAAACTCCTGTACGACAACTCCTTGTTTTTGGATTTTTTTCGTAAAGAATGGTTTTACCATTACACCATTGTTTGCAAATGCATTGTAATACATCAAGGTATAAATAGGCGGTAGCTGTATTTCGTATCCGATTGACATCCACGGCAATGTGGTGTTGTACCAATCTTTCATGCTAGGGTCTTTGATATATACGTGTCCGTGTCCAGGTATGCCCAAATCGCCCGCTTGGTCAATTTTTGTGCGTTTTAATCCGTCTATAAATTTTTGTGGATTTTGTGCGTAATGATCGTATATGATGGAAGAAACCCCCACGTTAGACGATTGGTAGAGTATTCTTGGCATACTCATTGGTCCGAATCCTCCTTTGGTATAGTTCCAATCTCGCATAGTTCTTTTGGCAAAATTCTTCAATCCGTTGCCAGTATCGACTATTTCGGTTGTGTCTACTACGCCGTCTTCTAGTGCTACCATTAGCGCTAAAGTCTTGAATGTTGACCCTGGTTCTACCTCATCAGCCAGTGCTATATTGGTGCTTTCTACATAGACGCTATCCCGCTGTTTTGTTAAGTTGCTAATGGCTTTAATTTCTCCAGTGCTCACTTCCATCACGATGGCCGTAGCTGATTGGGCATTTATTTCGATTAGTTTTTTACGCAGTTCGCTATCTACTATATCCTGAATATCCAAGTCTATAGTACTTACAACATCACACCCGTCACTTGCTTCTGTTACAATAATATCTACGTATCTACCTGCCATTTTACTGCGGTAGTAGTAGCCTTCTGTTCCACGCAAATAGGTGTCGTATTGCATTTCAAGTCCACTTTTCCCACCTTTTTCTTCTTCACCATAAATGTCGCCAATGGTACGCGAAGCCAATTCGCCAAAAGGCTTGATGCGTGTTACTCTTTTTTTTGTGTAAAATCCACCTCCGTACCTGCCTTTTTTTAAAATAGGGAAGGTTTTTACTTCTGCTAAATCGATATATGAAATAGGTTTGGGATAGAGGAGATACTCTCTCTTGCGTTTATTTTTTTTGTTGTAAAATGTAGATAAAAATTGTTTCTCGTATTCTTTCGCCGATTTGTCTTTGAATTTTGCAGCCATGGCTTGCGATAATTCTTTTACATCACGTTTGAACTCTTGCTCATGTATTTCGCTCTTTTTTACGAGGGCATCTGCCATCAAATCAATGTAAATGTAGTATGTAGGTATGGAGCTTGCTAACAAGCGGCCATCGCTCGCTACAATATTTCCCCTGTTAGGTTTAATAGGACGCATTGATGATTGTTGCGTTTCGGAAAGCTGGCGGAGTTTGTCGCCTTCTACGTATTGTAATTGAATAATGCGAAAGATAACGCCACTAAATGCTACAAGGATAAATATATAAATAATCGCAAAACGTAAGAGGATCTCTTTCTTAACGGTGTTTTTGCGTATAAACAATAAAACCAGCAGGCTAATAATAGCAACTACTGCAATTGCAAGTAATATGATTAATGCACTTTTTATCATTTTATTCTGTTATCAACTTATAGGGTGGTACACTTAGTTCTTTTAATTCAATCCCTTGTTGGTGAAGCAAAGCTTCTATTTGTTTTCTTCGGCTGATGCTTAATAGATTCGATTCTACCACCATCGAAGTGTATTTGACATCAAGTAAGGTTTCGTTCAAATCATTGATAGTTGATAGCTGTTTTTCGCACTCCATGCGGTTATCCATATAGATAAATATAAAAAAACTTACTAGCACAATCAGTTTTATCTGTTTTAAAAAATAGCTTTTAGAAAATATATTGCCATCGAAAATGTCTTTGAGGGAAGTTTTCGTCAAGTCGTTAAACTCTTCGCTCTCCTGTATCTTTTTTTGTATCCGTTTTATTTTAGCCATTGTGTATCCTTATTTTTTACTTGCAATACGCAATTTTGCACTTCTTGCTCTTGGGTTGCTATCCGTTTCTTTTTCTGTAGGCACAATTACTCTATTGTTTACCAAAGCAAAAGGAGTAAGGATATTGCCAAAAAAATCTTTTTCTATCGTTCCCTCCATATTTCCTGCTTTCAAGAAATTTTTCACCAACCTATCTTCCAAAGAATGATACGTAATCACCACTAAGCGACCTTCTTTTTTGAGCACTTTTTCTGAGCTTACGAGCATCTTTTTTAAGGCTGCCATTTCATCGTTTACTCCTATGCGTAGTGCTTGAAACACTTGCGCGAGCTGTTTCTTTTCTTTCTCTTTCCCTATTAAAGGTTGTAGCACTTCTACAAAATCGAAAATTGTATCAAAAAGCAGCGTTTTTCGCCTTTCTATAATTGTGCGGGCAATTTTTCGAGCGTTACTTAATTCTCCGTAATAAAAAAATATATCAGCCAATTGCTGTAAATCGTATGTGTTTAGTATCTCTTTCGCAGTAAGCGTAGCCTCTTGGTTCATTCGCATATCCAGTACGCCATCGAAACGAAAAGAAAACCCACGTTCAGCCTCATCAAAATGATGCGAAGAAACTCCTAAATCTGCAAGGATACCATCTATTTTCTCAACCCCATGGTAGCGTAGGAAATTTTCGAGAAAACAAAAATTGCTACGTACAAAAGTGAATCGCCTATCGTCTATTGCATTGTTTGCTGCATCACTATCTTGGTCAAAACCAAATACTTTGGCATCATCATTCAGTTGGTCAAGTAAGTATCGAGAATGTCCGCCACCACCAAATGTTAAATCTACATATGTGCCTGATTTATTAACGATTAAGCCGTTAATACTTTCTTCTAAAAGAACAGGTACGTGGTATGTTGACATATCTTTATACTGTTTGTATGGTTATTTTTCTCTTTTATATAAATTGCGATGAATTGTTTTTATGTAATAATATACAAACTCTTCGCAATTATTTAATCTTGTTTTTGCTTGCCTAAATTCATCAAATTCTCAATTTCGAGAGCGAAATTATCGGCATCGATGAAGGTGTTTTCCACTTTATGGAGGGGCCAAATTTCAATGACGGTATCTGCTCCAACAAAACGAATATCTTTGTCAATTTGTAAGGCATCAATATACCGTTTTGGAATAAGCATTCGCCCGTTTTCTTCTAATTCAATGCGGTCGGCTTCTGCTACAAATTGCCTAAAAATCTGTTCCTCGCGCCTGTTCCATCGACTCAAATTTGTACGCAATACCGAAATAATGTCGTCCCATGCTTGTTCTGTGTATAGTACCAAAC
>JAGNUZ010000030.1 GCA_017986765.1 Paludibacteraceae bacterium
CTTGTACGGTAATTGTTTGAGGATTAGTGTTTGGCATGTCCATAATAGATGTAACACCACCCGCCGCTGCAGCTTTACTCTCGGTAAGTAAATCTCCTTTGTGAGTAAGTCCAGGGTCTCTAAAATGTACATGGGTATCAATTACTCCTGGTAAAATCCAGCAGTCTTCGGCATTGATAATGCGTGCTTTCTCTGCTATATTGTTAGGAACTGCATCTTTATAGATGGCTTCTATTTTTCCGTCTTTCACTAAGATAGATCCTTTATAGACTCTACCTTCGTTTACAATACGACCGTTATTTATAAGTAACATAATTTCAAGTAAGTATATGGTTATTTTTTGTGAGGATATTTTCTAAATAAACTTTCCCATCGAAGTTGTAATACGCCAATCACCGCTTCTCTAAATATTTTTCCACTCATTTTGGATGTGCCAAGTTCGCGGTTTACAAAAACAACAGAAACTTCTTTTATGTTAAATCCGCATTTATAGGCAGTAAATTTCATTTCAATTTGAAACGCATATCCTACAAATCTTATTTTGTCAAGTTCGATTGTTTCTAATACTGCACGTTTATAACATTTGAACCCTGCAGTTGTATCGGAAATGGGTACTCCTGTTACAATGCGGACGTATTTAGATGCAAAATACGACATTAATACACGACTCATGGGCCAGTTTACTACATTTACGCCCGTTACGTAGCGAGAGCCAATGGCTACGTCAGCTCCTTCAATAGCACAAGCGTTGTATAGTCGTTCCAAATCGTTTGGGCTGTGAGAAAAATCAGCATCCATCTCAAACACATACGTATAGTCTCTAGCTAGTGCCCACTTGAAACCCGCTATGTAAGCTCTGCCTAGTCCGTTTTTCTTCGTGCGTTCTAAGATGTGTAATTGTGTGGAAAATTCTGTTTGAAGGCGTTTTACAATGTCGGCAGTACCATCGGGCGAATTATCGTCAATAACTAAGATGTGAAATGACTTAGGCAATGCAAATACAGCTCGAAGGATGTTTTCGATGTTTTCTTTTTCGTTGTACGTTGGTATGAGAACGATGCTGTCCGACATAATCAATATAGATTAAAAATGTTATTAAATTGTTCCCAAAGATAATGAAAGGATTGCTATTTTAGGATGTTTTTTTGCATCTTTAACCTAAAAATGTGTATTTTTGTAAAAATTTTCACGTGGATATAAAAGAGTTTTTTCAAAACCTTTCTTCTCATTCTTTAGTTAAAGATATCAAGGTGTGGCTAGAGTCTCCAAACAAAAACTTGTTTTTACAAGGTTTTTGCGGATCGTCGTCTGCCCTTTATTTAGCTTCAGCTACCAGTGAGTCGAATTCCAACACGGTTTTTATCCTTGACGATGCGGAAGAGGCTGCCTATTTTTATCATGATTTAATGCAGGTATTACCTTCCGAAAGCGTATATTATTTTCCTTCTTCTTACAAAAAACGGGTTCGAAATGGTGCTCAAAAAGAGCCTGCTAATCAGGTGTTACGCACAGAAGCTCTCAATAGCATCAATCAATCTGCTGGTTGGACATTGGTGACGTATCCAGATGCCATTGCCGAAAAGGTAATATCCCAACAGCAGTTATCCAAGGAAACTTTACTTCTCACGGTGGGAGAGAAAACAGACAGCGATTTTGTTATTTCTTTGCTCTCAGAATATGGTTTCGAACAGGTCGATTTTGTGTATGAACCAGGTCAGTTTTCAGTACGAGGAAGCATCATCGATGTGTTCTCTTTTTCGCACGAAGCTCCTTTTCGGATTGATTTTTTCGGAGATACCATAGATACTATTCGCACGTTTGATATTGAAAATCAATTGTCGATAGAGCGAAAACAACATGTTTCTATTGTGTCGAATAGTGTGAACTTAGACGAAAATGCCTTGATGCCTTTGTTCGACTTTTTCCATTCAACGACGGTGTATGCGATTAAAAATACTGCACTCGTCATGGAATTGATGGATAAGGTGTTGGAGGACAATGACGAAACAACTGCTTTTGTTTCCACTGCTAACTGGTTGCAACAATGGACGAACAGCAAGGTGATGGAATTTGGCTCTTCGCCTGTTTTTCGTTCACCAAAGCAGCTTGTTTTTAATCAGGGAATACAGCCTATTTTTCATAAGAATTTTGAACTGTTAGCCGATAGCTTACAGTCTTTTTTACAACAAAATTACCATCTCTTTGTGTTGAGCGATAATCCAAAGCAGACGGAACGTTTGAAGGATATATTTGAGGATAAAAAATTCCCCATTGCTTTTACACCTGTTAATAAAACGATTCACGGGGGATTTATCGATCATGATATGAAAACCTGTGTTTTTACCGACCATCAGATATTCGACCGCTACCATAAATATGCGCTGAAATCGCAAAAAACAAAAGCGGGCAAATTGGTGCTTTCACTCAAAGAATTGATGCAGTTTCAAATTGGCGATTATGTGGTACATGGCGATCATGGAGTAGGTCGGTTTGGCGGACTTATCCGCACTGAAATTAATGGCAAAGTGCAAGAGGTTATCAAATTGTTGTACAAAGATGAAGACATTATTTTTGTTAGTATTCACTCCTTACACCGTATTTCTAAGTATAAAAGTCGAGAAGGAGAAGCTCCTAAAATCAATAAATTAGGTACGGCAACATGGGCAAACTTAAAGGAGAAAACCAAGAAAAAGGTAAAAGATATTGCCCGCGATTTGATTGCTTTGTATGCAAAACGAAAAAGCGAAAAAGGATTTTCTTTTTCTCCAGATAGTTATATGCAAAAGGAATTAGAAGCCTCCTTTTTGTACGAAGATACGCCAGACCAATTGAAAACGACCATTGCCCTGAAAAAAGATATGGAGAGTGATAAGTCCATGGATAGGCTTATTTGTGGCGATGTGGGATTTGGTAAAACAGAATTAGCCATACGAGCGGCAGCAAAGGCGGTAGCCGATAGCAAACAAGTAGCAGTGTTAGTGCCTACTACGGTTTTGGCTTTTCAGCATTACAATACGTTTCGCAAACGCTTAAAGAACTTTCCGTGTACAGTCGATTATCTAAGTAGAGCACGTAAACCTGCTGATGTGAAGGCTATTATCGAGAAAACTAAAACTGGCTCTATTGATATTTTAATTGGTACGCATAAATTGTTGAGCAAAGAGTTGGTGTTTAAAGATTTAGGGCTGTTGATTATTGATGAGGAACAAAAATTTGGTGTTTCAACCAAAGAAAAATTACGCCAAATGCGAACTGAATTAGATACGCTTACGCTTACCGCAACGCCCATCCCACGTACTTTGCAGTTTTCGCTGATGGGTGCACGCGATTTGTCTATCATTACAACACCACCACCCAATCGCTATCCTGTGCAAACGGAACTAATACGTTTCGACGAAGATGTAGTACGCGAAGCCATCGAATTTGAACTGTCACGTAATGGGCAGGTGTTTTTTGTAAATAACCGTGTATCGAATTTACTAGAACTAGAAACACTCCTCAAGCGCATTGTTCCTGGAGCTCGTATAGCTATCGGTCATGGACAAATGGATACAGAAAAGTTAGAACGTATTCTCCTTGATTTTATCAATCATGAATATGATATTCTATTGGCTACCACCATTATAGAGTCGGGTATTGATATTCCCAATGTAAATACGATGTTTATTAATAACGCCCAAAATTTTGGCTTGAGCGATTTGCACCAATTGCGAGGTAGAGTAGGGCGAACGAATAAAAAAGCTTTTTGTTACTTAATATCGCCCTCATTGGCTATGTTGCCAACTGATGCACGTAGGCGTTTGCAGGCAATTGAAACTTTGTCTGATTTGGGAAGTGGCATTCATATTGCTATGCAAGATTTGGATATTCGTGGTGCAGGTAATATTCTAGGCGGAGAGCAGAGTGGCTTTATGACCGATTTGGGATACGAAACCTACCACCGCATTTTAGATGAAGCGGTGAGTGAATTAAAACACGAGGAGTTTTCCGATATGTTTGCCGAAGAAATACAGCAGTCGAGTGCGTTTGTTGCCGATTGTGTGTTCGAGTCTGATCTCGAATTATTATTTCCTGCTACATATATAGGGAATATCTCAGAAAGAATGGATTTGTATCGCCGCTTAGACAATGTAAAAGACGAAGACAATTTGCAAGTGTTTGAGAAAGAGCTAGTGGATAGGTTTGGACTGTTGCCGATAGTTTCGCAAGAGTTGATTCAAGTTGTACGTTTGCGATGGTTAAGTGCGATGATGGGCATAGAGAAGTTGCAAATTAAAAACGGCAGAATGATTGCGTATTTCATTTCCAATTTATCCTCGCCCTATTATCAGTCGAATGCTTTTGGTAGAATATTGTCGTATGCACAATCGCATCCAAGACAAACTCAATTTAGAGAGCAACATGGCAAACGCTCATTGTTAGTGAGTACTGTTGATTCTATTCAAAAAGCGTATATGCTCTTTGCTGAAATAGAAAAAATGTAGCTTAATCCTCTTTCACATTTGCATGAGTGGTAAACGTGTGCTTTTCCTTTTTTTCTTTCGTTTTTATCTATATCTTTGTAGCAATAATAACACAATTAATCCAATGCCATGAGTGCTAAATCCATTATTCCCGTTAGTATTATTTCGTTAAGCATTATTGTATCCGTGCTTATCTTGTCGAATTCTTTTATCAATCGCAATAAAGCGGATAATACGATAGCCGTTACAGGTTTGTCGCAAATAGATTTTGAGTCTGATTTAATTGTTTGGCGAAGCTATTTTTCAGTAAAAAACGCCACTTTAACTGGTGCATACGCAAAGTTAAAAGAGCAAAATGAAAAGATATTGGATTTTTTAATCAAAAAAGGATTGGACAAAGCGGATATTACTTTTTCTGCCGTCGATATTTCGAAAGATTATACTTATATATACAACCAAAATGGGTCTTCACAATCGGTTTTCGATGGATACACTTTGTCTCAAACTGTAAATATATCTTCTACGGAAGTTAAAAAAATCGAAACTATTTCGCGCGAAATTACTGAATTAATCAATCAAGGCATTGAAATTAATTCGTATGCACCCGAATATTACTACACTAAATTGGCTGATTTAAAAATTGCCATGCTTGCCGCAGCGACAGAAGATGGTCAGTTGAGAGCAAAAACGATTGCGGAAAATGGAGGTGGTCGATTAGGCGGACTTAAAAATTCTACAATGGGTGTATTTCAAATTGTAGCCGTTAATTCTGCCGAAGAATACAGTTGGGGTGGCTCATTCAATACGTCATCAAAACAAAAAACAGCTTCTGTTACCGTTCGATTGTTGTATAATATCAAATAAAAACCAGAGGTTTTCTCTTTAGAAAAAAAGAACAGCTTATATGTGTAATGCATATAAGCTGTTCTTGTATCAGTGGAAATTTAAGTGTTTTTATTCAGTTATTGCTGAAGATGGATTGGCGTCTATGGATTCGTTGAGAGGCATTTCCTCCAGCATATTTATATCCAATGTGTCGCTACTGCTAAAGTTTGAATCCTGTGGCACAGTCGAGCGGCAATTGTAAGGTTTACTAATAGCTTCTTTTGGCTTTGTCGGAAACCTTCCTCTATAGTGTTTAAACTCATTATCTTTCAATACTTTTTCCATAAACAAAGCGAAAACGGGAAGTGCTGTGCGGCTACCTTCGCCAAGGCTTCCTGTGCGGAAATGAATGCTACGGTGTTCGCCTCCTACCCACGAGCCTCCAATAAGATTCTTGCTGACGCCTACGAACCAAGCGTCGGAGTAGTTCGATGATGTGCCCGTTTTTCCGCCAAAATCGGTGTCGTAGTTAAATAAATCCCATTCCCACAGTGCTTGCGTGGTGCCACCCGATTCTGTCATACCTCCTTTGAGCATTTCGGTCATTAAAAAAGCTGTTTCGTATGGAATAACTTGTTTTTGGGTGCGGTCGGCTTGGTACACGATGTTGCCTTTGCGGTCTTCGATGCGCGTAACTAATATCGGTTCGTGGAACAATCCTTCGTTGATGATTGTTCCGTACGAATTAACAAGTTCCAACAGCGAAACATCTGACGAGCCTAAGCAAGTGGATGGTTTATTTTCGAGCGGTGTTTTGATACCAAGTAAATGAGCATATTTAATGATTTCTGGAATCCCCGTTTCTTGGGCTAATTGCACCGCAATGGTGTTTACCGAACGTGCAAAAGCGTGTTTTAATGTCATGCTATAGCCTGAATATCGACCCTCTGCATTGCGGGGAACCCATGTCTTTGGATTTCCATTCTCTATGTAATCCCATGTCGTTTGCTTGTCCGTTAACCTATCGCAAGGCGTTTTTCCATTCATCATGGCAGCGGTATATACGAATAGTTTAAAGGTTGAACCGGGTTGGCGTTTTGCCTGACCGACTTTATCGTACTGCCAAAATGGAAAATTAATATCTCCAACCCACGCTTTTACTTCGCCATTCGATGGTTCCATCGCAATAAAACTACAATGCAAAAATCGACTCATGTATCGAATGGAATCCATGACGCTGAAAACTGTATCTTTTTCGCCAAGTTGATAATCAAATACTTTTGTTTGGCGTTCTACGTTTAGGTATTTATTAATGGAGTCAGCATCGTTTTTATATCGTTCTTTCAGAGTTGCATAGATTTTTGTTTTGCGGGCAATTTTTTCCACAAAATCGACAATTTCTACTTTGTTTTCATCACGCCACGGGTTTTCGTTCCCCCAATGGTTATCAAAACGACGTTGCACAGTACGCATTTGTTTGTCCACCGCTTCTTCGGCATATTGTTGCAAGCGGGAATCAATGGTAACATATATTTTTAATCCATCGGCATAAATATCGTATCCTGTTTCTTTCTCCCATGCTTCGAGGTATTTTGACAAGTACGCTCTAAAGTGAAGTGCTTTGCCGTCATACGTCTGTTCTACCCTGTAATCCAGTTTCATGGGGATTTTTTTAAGAGAATCGGCTTGCTCTTGTGTCAAAATAGACTGCTTAACCAAATTTTGCAACACGACATTACGGCGTTCGGTTGAGCGTTTCGGATTCGCACGAGGATTATAAGTAGTTGTCGCTTTAAGTAGTCCTACCAAAGTAGCGGACTGTTCGTAGTTGAGCCTTTCAGGCGTGGTTTTGAAATACGTCTTAGCTGCAGTATGAATGCCAAAAGCATTGCTTCCAAAATCAACTGTATTGAAATACATTGTGAGAATTTCTTCTTTTGAGTAAGCCATTTCTATTTTTACGGCCGTAATCCACTCTTTGGCTTTCATTATCAGGAGTTTCACAAAAGGTATGTGCCCGAATAATCCTTTAGAATATTGATTGCGGGTTTTGTACATATTTTTCACCAATTGCTGTGTAATGGTGCTCGCTCCTCGCGCATTTCCTTTTGCCATATCTTTCATGGCAGCCATCACTCCTTGAAAATCAATGCCGAAATGTTCGTAAAAACGCTCATCTTCAGTAGCAATTAATGTTTTGATTAGGATAGGAGAGATTTCCCCGTACGTTACGGGTATGCGGTTTTCGGTAAAATATTTGCCAATTACCTGATTGTCGGCAGATATAATTTCAGAAGAGCTATTCTGGTCGGGGTGGCTTATGCTGTAAAGGCTTGGTGATGAGCCAAAAAGCCATAAGAAATTAATGTCAATTAAAAAAAGAAGTAGAATAAATAACGCCAAGGCCGTAGCCATTGCATTCACCATTTTCTTGTACCATAATAGTTTTTTAAAACGTTGGTACCTTGACTTTCGCCAGTTTACAATGCCCCTGTATCCTTGTTTTAGAATAGAAAATACTTGGCTAAAAGTACTTTGATTGCTAAAGTACCTTTTTATGTTGATTAGAATGTTTTTCATAGTTTATAACATGAATATAGCGAATAGTGTGCGATGGAATAGTTCATGTTTTCAGGCTTTAGTTTCATGCCTCAAAGTTATTGAAAAGAATGTGTCTGTCAAACTTTCGCAATTGTTATTTAAGTGGTTTTGGTAAAAAGCATTTTTCAAAAGTCAAGGATTCTGTTCGACTAGCTGTTTGTGTCAGATTACATACATGTAGCATTGCCAAAACAAAAAAACGCCGACAAATAATGCCAACGTTTATAAGATAAAAAACCGCACCGCTATTTACGATTCAAACTTCGATGTATAAAGTTTAGAGTTTTCAATTTCCTTTGTAATCTGCCCACTTGTTGCCAATAGCAGCACGCCATTAAAAACTGAAAAATGTCTCATTAATTAAAAGAGTGTTAAGTTGCCCGAAATGCGATGCGGCACTTCAAAGATATATTCTTTTTCTATGAACTCCAAATATTATATGCGAATCTTTTAGTGCAGTTATTGGTTTCACTGCTTTTTGCAATTATTAATCTAAAATGAAGCTCTTTTTGAGTAATTCTGTGTATCTTTGAGCCGAAATTTTATAGTCTATAAACAACATGTAATTTTTAAAGTATGATGAATGTAATTACAAAAACCATCACATTGGGCGATGGAAGAACCATTACAATTGAAACTGGAAAATTGGCAAAACAAGCCGATGGTTCAGTAATGGTACGTATGGGTGACACGATGTTACTCGCAACAGTTTGCTCTGCCGCAAACGCAACTCCAGGTGCAGATTTTATGCCCCTTTCGGTAGATTACAAAGAAAAATATGCTTCTAATGGTCGTTTTCCTGGTGGTTTTACTCGCCGAGAAGCACGTCCTTCTGATTCTGAAATCCTTGTTTCTCGCTTAGTAGATAGAGCTTTACGCCCATTGTTTCCAGATGATTTTCATGCTGAAACATTTGTAAACGTAACCTTATTTTCTTCTGATGGTCAAGATATGCCTGATGCACTTGCTGGTTTAGCTGCTTCTGCTGCTTTGGCTGTATCGGATGTTCCTTTTAACGGTCCAATTTCTGAAGTACGTGTAGCTCGTATTAACGGTGAATTTGTAGTAAACCCTACGTTTGCAGCCCTTAAAACAGCTGATATGGAAATCATGGTAGCTGCTACTATGGACAATATCATGATGGTAGAAGGCGAAATGAAAGAGGTTTCGGAAGACGAATTGCTAGAAGCTATGAAAATAGCACACGAAGCGATTAAAGTTCATTGCCAAGTTCAATTAGAACTACAAGAAGCTGCTGGAAAAACACAAAAACGTGTGTATTGCCACGAAGAAAATGACGAAGATTTAAAGAAAGATATTTGGGCAAAAACATTTGATGCTGTATATGCTGTAGCAAGTGCTTGCAATCCTGATAAACATGCTCGTATCGCTAATTTTTCAGCGGTAAAAGATAATTATATAGCCTCTTTAGATGCTGAAGTTGCTGTTGAAAAGAAAGCTTTAATTAGCAAATATTACCATGATGTAGAAAAAGAAGCTATGCGTCGTGCTATTCTTGATGAAGGCAAACGCTTAGATGGTCGTAAAACGACAGAAATTCGTCCAATTTGGTCAGAAATTGATTACCTACCAGGTGCACACGGTTCGGCTGTGTTTACTCGTGGAGAAACTCAATCGCTTACCACGGTAACATTGGGAACAAAACAAGATGAAAAATTAATAGACGAAGCATTAGTCCAAGGCAAAGAACGCTTTTTGTTGCATTATAACTTTCCACCTTTCTCTACAGGTGAGGCTAGACCTTCTCGTGGAACAGGAAGACGCGAAATTGGTCATGGGAATTTGGCCTTGCGTGCACTTAAAGGAATGATCCCTGATAATTATCCTTATGTAATACGTATTGTATCAGAAATATTAGAATCAAACGGCTCTTCTTCTATGGCTACTGTATGTGCAGGTTCGTTGGCATTAATGGATGCTGGTGTGATGATTAAAAAACCAGTTTCTGGTATTGCAATGGGGTTGATTTCTGAAAATCAAGGTAAAAACTTCGCAGTGCTTTCTGATATTTTAGGCGACGAAGACCACTTAGGTGATATGGATTTTAAAGTAACTGGAACACGTGATGGTATTACTGCTACTCAAATGGATATTAAAGTAGATGGTTTGTCATACGAAATTCTTGAAACAGCATTGAGACAAGCGAAAGCAGGTAGAATGCATATTTTGGATAAAATAGAAGAAACTATTGCAGCTCCTCGTCCTGATTTCAAAGCAAATGCTCCTCGCATTGTTGCTATACAAGTGCCAAAAGAAATGATTGGTGCAATTATCGGACCTGGTGGAAAAATTATTCAAGCTATTCAATTAGAATCAGGAGCTTCTGTTTCTATCGAAGAAAAAGATAATATGGGCGTAGTTGAGATAGCTGCGAACAACAAACAAGCTATTGATATTGCTGTGGCAAAAATCAACGGCATTATCGCTGTTCCAGAGGTGGGTGCAGTATATAAAGCTAAAGTAAAATCTATTATGCCTTATGGTGCATTTGTAGAATTTATGCCTGGTAAAGAAGGGTTGCTTCATATTTCTGAAATTAGCTGGGATCGCATCGAAGATATGCAATTGACTGGTTTCAAAGAAAACGACGAGATTGATGTTAAATTATTAGAAGTAGATAAAAAAACCGGTAAGTTCAAATTGTCGCACAAAGTGTTGACAGAAAGACCTGCTAGAAAAGAATAGTTCTATTTACTACATAAACAAAGAAACACCACTTGCGAAATGTATGTGGTGTTTCTTGTTTTATACTAAAAAAGAAGAATAAATGAAAGCCGTCGATTATTTTCATAAAACGCCTGAGCGTTTAAATTGTGCCCAAGCCATTCTCACTGCATGGAAAGATGAATGTGGCGTGTCGGAAGAGATGATCCAGAACTTTAAACAGTTTGGTGGAGGCAAGGCTCCCGAAGGTACGTGTGGTGCCTTGTATGCTGCCGAATACCTTGTGCAAAAACAAGAGAATGTGTCTGTAATAGGTGATTTTGCTAAACAAACAGGTTCGCATGCATGTAGGAGTATCAGAGCCAATGGCACAGTCAGTTGCCAAAGGTGTGTAGAGATTGCAGATGAACTAATGAGTCAGAAACTGAAAAAGTAAGCCTTCGGGCTTACTTTTTTCGTATAAATACTTGTATCGGATTGCCATGGAAATTCCAATTGGCTCTGATTTTGTTTTCTAAAAATCGTTTGTATGGATCTTTTACGTATTGCGGTAAATTGGCGAAAAAGATAAACGTTGGTGTTTTGGCCTCTCGTATTTGTGTTACGTATTTAATCTTAATGTATTTCCCTTTGAGGGCTGGAGGAGGATAATTCTCTATAAGCGGCAAGAAGAACTCATTCAGTATGCTTGTTGGGATATGCTGTGTTTTGTTTTCGTACACTTCTGTAGCAGTTTCAAGTACCTTGAAGATGCGTTGTTTGGTAGTAGCTGAAGCAAAAATGATGGGAAAATCGACAAATGGAGCAAAACGTTCGCGGATTGTTTTCTCAAACTCTTTGCTGGTGTTGGTTTCTTTGCCTTCTACCAAATCCCATTTATTGACACATACCACCAAACTTTTTCTATTTTTTTGAATAATAGAAAAAATATTCAAATCCTGACTTTCTACTCCTCTTGCAGCATCAACCATAAGTACGCATACGTCTGAATTTTCAATGGCTTTAATAGAACGAATTACGGAATAGTATTCCAAATCTTCGTGCACTTTGCCTTTCTTGCGAATACCAGCTGTATCAACTAAATAAAAATCTTTGCCAAATTTAGTGTATCGAGAATATATAGAGTCACGAGTAGTGCCAGCAATGTCTGTTACGATAGTGCGTTCTTCGCCGATAAAAGCATTCGTGATAGATGATTTTCCTGCATTCGGACGACCAACAATGGCGATACGAGGCAATTCGACGTCGTATTCTTGTGCATCTTCTTTTTTAGGAAGTAGAGGTATAATAGCATCTAGCAAATCGCCTGAACCAAAACCGCTAATAGCTGAAATACAGAGAGGTTCGCCAATACCCAAACTATAGAAATCGGCAGCATTGTACTGCATTTCATTATTGTCTGTTTTGTTTACCGCAAGGATAATGGGTTTTTTGCATTTACGAAGGAGCTGAGCTACTTCTGTATCGAGGTCAGTAACACCATTTTGTCCATCTACTACGAACATCATCAAGTCTGCTTCTTGAATGGCTATATCAACTTGTTTCTTTATTTCTACCTCAAATGAGTCTTCCGATTTGAATGTCCAGCCACCAGTATCGATAACCGAAAATTCTCTTCCGCCCCATTCTACTTTTCCATATTGACGGTCGCGCGTAGTGCCAGCCACTTCATTTACGATGGCTTGCCTGCTTTCCGTTAAACGATTAAATAATGTAGATTTCCCTACATTCGGACGACCTATAATTGCAACAATGCTTCCCATGTTTTCTTTTTTATTATAATTGTGCGTTACGCGTTGAGGTTGTAACCAAAACTTTTTAGTTGTCTATCTTTATTACGCCAGTCTTTTTCAACTTTTACAAAGAATTCGATAAACACTTTTTTGTCAAAAAACGTTTCAATATCCAACCGAGATTCAGTTCCCATTTTCTTAATAGCACTTCCTCCGTGCCCAATAATAATGCCTTTTTGCGAGTCTCTTTCTACTACAATCACTGCGCTGATGCGGATTTGTTTTGTTGTTTCCTTGAATGCTTCCACCACTACTTCTACCGAGTAGGGAATTTCCTTGTCGTAATTCATCAAAATTTTCTCACGAATAATTTCGGTAACGAAAAAACGAGCAGGGCGGTCAGTCAATGCATCTTTATCGAAATAAGGAGGCGATTCTGGTAGTAGTTCTTTTATTTGTTTTAGTAGATAATCTACGTTAAATTTTTGAGTGGCAGAAATGGGTACGACATGTGCTTTTGGTAGCATTTTTTGCCATAAATCAACGTATGTTTCTAGTCTTTCTTGTGTTGGCAATAGGTCCACCTTGTTGAGAACAACAAAGACGGGCACATCCATATTTTTGATTCTTTCTAAAAAATCGAGGTTTTTATCCCGTGTTTCAATCGTGTCGGTAACGTATAGCAACACATCTGCATCAAGCAATGCCGATTGCGAAAAAGCCAACATAGACTCTTGCAAACGGTAGTTTGGTTTTAATACTCCAGGTGTATCAGAGTACACTATTTGAAAATCTTCACCGTTTACTATACCCATAATACGATGACGTGTAGTTTGCGATTTTGATGTAATAATCGAAATTTTTTCGCCAACTAATGCGTTCATAAGGGTTGATTTCCCTACATTTGGATTACCTACGATATTTACGAAACCTGCTTTGTGCATATATATTCTAATTAACACTGCAAAGATACGTTTTTTTCTGTGTAAACCGACATTTTCCTTGTATGTTGTGTAATACTTGTATGTTGTATAATAATTATGTATTTTTGTGGGCTATTTTGTGTTCGTTCGCAAAGTAAAAAACGCAAGTATAAATCACAATAAATCAGAAAAATGAGTGCTGTATCTCCACGATTAGCTAGTTTGTCCGAATCGGAAACG
>JAGNUZ010000125.1 GCA_017986765.1 Paludibacteraceae bacterium
CTCTTCAGTTTCGTATTGAGCGCCCATAGCTTCCTCATGCCAAACTAAGGCTTTCATGGTTACTAAGTCAACTACGCCCTTAAATTTCTCTTCTGCTCCAATAGGAATTTGGATAGGACATGGTTTAGCTCCCAACACCTCTTTTATTTGACGAATCACGTCAAAAAAATCAGCACCAGAACGGTCCATTTTATTTACGTATCCGATACGCGGAACGTTGTATTTATCGGCCTGCCTCCATACGGTTTCAGATTGAGGCTCTACGCCACCCACCGCACAAAATGTAGCTACTGCACCATCAAGAATACGCAATGAACGCTCTACCTCTACAGTAAAGTCAACGTGACCTGGGGTATCAATAAGATTTATTTTGTATTTATTATCATCGTAAAGCCAGCTAGTGGTAGTAGCTGCAGAGGTAATTGTAATTCCTCTTTCTTGTTCTTGTTCCATCCAGTCCATAGTGGCAGCACCATCATGTACTTCTCCAATTTTATGGGTTAATCCTGTATAGAATAGAATACGCTCAGAAGTTGTAGTTTTACCTGCATCGATGTGAGCCATGATGCCGATATTCCGAGTGTAGTTTAATTCACCTTGTGCCATTGTATATATATCTATTATTTAACGATTAAAAACGGAAATGTGCGAAAGCTCTGTTTGACTCTGCCATGCGGTGCATATCTTCTTTACGTTTGAAGGCTCCACCTTGCATATTAAATGCATCTAGGATTTCTGCAGCTAATTTGTCGGCCATTGTTTTCCCACCTCTCTTGCGAGAATATAGGATAAGGTTTTTCATTGAAACTGATTCTTTTCTTTCTGCACGAATTTCAGTAGGGACTTGAAATGTAGCTCCACCAATACGGCGGGATTTCACTTCTACTTGAGGAGTAATATTTTCTAATGCTTTTTTCCAAATATCAAGAGCTGCTTTTTCTTCGTTAGGTAATTTTGCTTTCACATTTTCTAATGCAGTATAGAAAATAGAGAATGAGGTAGTTTTCTTACCGTCATACATTAAGTGATTAACGAACCTTGTAACCATCACGTCTCCGAAAACTGGATCAGGTAGTACGATCCGTTTTTTTGGTTTTGATTTTCTCATTTGTTTTTAAAATTTTTCCGTTTTGTATTTGGTTGCCATTGTGTCTTCAAAAAATTACGCTTAATTTTTTTACTCAACCGATAAAATGTCGAAATCCAAAATAGGCAAAACAGTAGTAATTAACTGTTGTTTATTTTTTTTTATTGATATTGGTTTATACCGAAGGGTTATTTCTTTTTACCTCCTTTAGCGGGTGCAGCTACTACTTGACCTGGTTTAGGACGTTTTGTGCCGTATTTAGAGCGTCTTTGTTTACGACCAGCTACGCCAGCAGTATCTAAAGTGCCACGCACGATGTGATAACGAACCCCTGGTAAATCTTTTACACGACCTCCACGAATTAAAACGATAGAGTGCTCTTGCAAGTTGTGTCCTTCTCCTGGAATATACGAGTTTACCTCTTTTTGATTGGTAACACGTACCCTTGCTACTTTACGCAAAGCCGAGTTCGGTTTTTTAGGAGTGGTTGTATACACTCTTACACACACGCCACGACGTTGTGGACAAGAGTCCAACGCTGGAGACTTGCTTTTGTCGATTTGCTTAGCCCTTCCTTTTCTTACTAATTGCTGAATTGTAGGCATTTTTACTTGTTTTTATTATAAATTATTAGACTTCTTTTTGAACCCAATTTTGTAAATTCGGGTTGCAAAGATACGTAAACTTTTATACTAAACAATATTTTAGCATAAAAAATGTGATTTTATTTAAGAATGAGGTATGTTGGTATAACAGAGATACTTTACGCCTCTCCTTTCATGCCACCAAAGTTCATGGGAATGGGTGGATTTTTCTGTTCTGACAAGATAATTTTGCCGTTTTGCTGTTCAAATTTACCTATATTTTCTTGCAAAGCCAAGAGCAGGCGTTTGGCATGTTCGGCATTAAGAATTATACGTGATTTTACTTTTGCTTTCGGCGTATTGGGCATAAGCCGAGCAAAATCGATAACAAATTCGCTAGCCGAATGGGCTATGATTGCCAAATTTGCATAGATGCCTTCTGCTACTTCGTCTGAAATTTCAACTCCTAATCCATTGTTTGCGTTTTCCATAATACGATTTATTGGTTCTATTAAAACTAGTTTTGTTACACGTAAATTCATTACAAAAAAGAACCTGTTAAGAACCTTTTTGTAAAAACAGCGATATTTTATTTGCAAAATTAGGAATTTTCTATTAATTAATTGGCATTTCAACTAAAATACTTAAATTTGCTTTTTTATTTTCTATTTTAGAAATTAAGACTATTGTCATTATGAGCCAAGGTGAAAAGACACATAAGAAGAACAAACTATTCAACGAACTGATTAAGAATACCTTGTTTATTGCTGCTATTGGCATTATTGTCATTTTGCTACCGAGTGATGTGCAGTATAAATACCAGTTTACGCAAGGGAAACCGTGGCAATATGATTTATTGACTGCTACGTTTGATTTTCCGATTTATAAAACCGAGCTAGAGATTGAGAGTCAGCGTAACGATATTATCAAAACCCATACGCCTTATTACACTTTTGATTCCAACATCAAAAACAAGCAAATAGAATTAATACTTGCCGCTATACAAAAGAAACAAGCGGAAGATAGCACACTACATATTGAGACAAAAAAGCTTGGTGTATTAACCAATATCTTGGATAAAATATATGCTGAAGGAATATTAGATGATACAATACATACGCAACTTCTGCAAAAAGGAACACGCTATATCGTTATTCTGCAAAACAACATCGGACAGACGCGTAACATAAACGACATATTGACTAAAGAGGATGCTATTCGGCTTTTTTATCAGCAAAGTGCGTCTTCTGTTCCGATAGAAATCGTAAAAAGCCTAGCTATGAGTCAGCTTTTCGCTGGCAACCTGATATATGATGCCGAAACTACCAAAAAAGTAAAAAATGAGGAGTTAAATAATCTATCCATCACCTCTGGGCAAGTGCAGGCAGGAGAGCGGATTATAGATAGAGGAGAAATAGTAACGTATGAGAAATTTAAGATTCTAGACTCTCTAAAAAAACAGTTTCATCAGGAAGAAAGTAAGCCTAATCGATACATTATACTCGGCGGAGAAATATTGATGGTAAGTTGTTTGATTTTACTTTTTTACCTCTATGCTCGCTTATTTAGAAAGAAATTTTATATCAGCAAACGGTTTGTTATTGTAACCTTACTTTTTATCGTTGGTTTTGCGGTAGCGACCTCCATGATTGTGCAACATGCTAACCCCAAGTGGGTGTATATCATTCCGTATTCTTTGCTACCTATCGTATTGAGTACGTTTTTTGACACACGAACAGGTTTGTTCGCTCATGTTATCACCGTATTGCTGTCTTCGTTTATGGTTCCGTTGCCATTTGAATTTGTATTGCTACAAATAACGACAGGCATGGTGGCTATTTATAGTTTGAAAGATTTAGCTCAACGGTCGCAATTAATTCGCTCCGCCATTATTATTGTGATCAGTTACTGTTTAATCTATTTTGGATATGGCATTACTATTGATGGAGAGCTATCTCGCATCAATTGGAGTATGTTTATTTATTTTTTCGTCAATGGCATTTTATTGTTATTTGCCTATCCATTTATCTATATTTTAGAGAAATTATTTGGCTATATATCGAACGTTACACTTATCGAATTGGCAAACACCAACAATCGAGTACTACGTGATTTATCGGAACGGGCTCCTGGCACATTTCAACATTCGATGCAAGTATCGAACTTAGCAGCAGAGATTGCTGTAAAGATAGGTGCAAATCCTTTGCTTGCGCGTACAGGTGCTATGTATCATGATATTGGAAAAATAAAAAACCCCGCTTTCTTTACAGAAAATCAGAGCAAGGGCATTAATCCTCATCAGCAACTCAGTTTTGAAGACAGTGCACGCATTATTATTCAACATGTAGAAGATGGCGTTCAGCTTGCAAAAGAGGAGAATATACCAGCCTGTATTATTGAGTTTATTCAAACTCATCATGGAACGAATAAAGTGCGTTTCTTTTATAACTCGTATCGACTGAAGTTTCCAGATGCTGAAATTGACGAGGCGTCCTTTACCTACCCTGGACCTAATCCTAGCACAAAGGAGACTGCCATTGTGATGCTCTGCGATTCGGTAGAAGCGGCCTCTCGCAGTCTGCCCGAATATACGGACGAGGCGATTGACAATTTGGTGGAGAAAATCATTTCAACACTCGTACAAGAGGGCTCGTTAGACAATGTTCCACTTACGTTGCAACATGTATCCCTTTCTAAGCAAATATTAAAAGAAAAACTAAAAAATATCTATCATACACGTATATCTTATCCTGAATTACAAAAAAA
>JAGNUZ010000126.1 GCA_017986765.1 Paludibacteraceae bacterium
GCATAGATAAAAACTCAAAATGACTGCACGAGTTTGCTACAATGCTCGTAATTGGTATGCGTATTTTTTGTCCATCACTGGGAGTTGCTGTCTGCATATCCTGTACTAAGTAATACTTTTTTAATACAACTCCTTTTTGCCACGCATTATTTACGGTTACTCGGGTGTAGGTCTCAAAATAATCAATAGAAAAGCCTTGTGCGTAGCTGTTGCTATCAGAACGAATTATGCTCTCCTCCGTTTTTTCCTCTGTAGATGTTGTTTTGCTACAACACGCCAGTAGTAAAACACTTATAAATAAGGTAAAAACGTATAAAAGTATTTTCTGCATGCTTGCTTTTGTGATTTTGAACACACAAAGTTACACTTTTTTATCAAATACACTTTCTAAAGCTACTCTTTTAGTGGTTTTTTGAAAGTATATGTATTATAGTAGCAGTAAAATTTGGTTATTCGGAGAAAATACACGAAATTTGCACCCGCTTATAAGATGAAACACGTTTATAGTCTACAAGCATTGAATTATTCAGGCTTTTGTTGATAAGTTCTTGAATTTTTCTTTTGTTATGTGCGAAAAAAGTATTTTCTTTGCACTCTATTTTTAAAAACAAACATATAAGGATACGGCGATGTCAAAAATTTGTCAAATTACAGGAAAGAGTGCCATGGTTGGCAATAATGTTTCTCACTCAAAGAGAAGAACAAAAAGAACATTCGATATTAACCTTTTTACCAAAAAGTTTTATTGGGTAGAACAAGATGCATGGATTAGTCTTAAAATTTCAGCTAATGGAATCCGTGTAATCAATAAGTTAGGATTAAATGCTGCCATTAAGAGAGCGGCTGACAAAGGTTATTTATAATAATTAGGGAGATACGAAAATGGCAAAGAAATCAAAAGGAAATAGAATACAAGTGATTCTTGAATGTACCGAACATAAAACAAGTGGCATGCCTGGCACTTCTCGTTACATTTCAACTAAAAATAGAAAGAATACAACAGAAAGATTGGAATTGAAAAAATACAATCCTATTTTGAAGAAAGTAACAGTACACAAAGAAATTAAATAATAAAGATATAAGTCATGGCAAAGAAAACGGTTGCGTCTCTAAAAAAAACAGATGGACGTGCATATTCAAAAGTGATTAAAATGGTGAAATCTCCAAAATCTGGAGCCTATATCTTCGAAGAGGATATAGTTTTTAATGACCAAGTGAAAGATTTTTTTGGCAACTAAGCCGATTTTTCAGTATACAACTTATAACCTCTTAGGAATTTCTTAAGAGGTTATTTTTGTTTTAATACATGCGTAGATTCGATTTAGGCATATTTTTTTATATCTTTGTTACTTGATTTTAGTGCATAATAACTACTTACATAACATACGATTACCATGGGTTTATTTAGTTTTTTTTCAAAAGAGAAAAAAGATACTTTAGATAAAGGTCTAGCGAAAACAAAGGAAAATGTATTTCTAAAGCTTACACGTGCCGTGGTTGGAAAATCGAAGGTGGACGAAGAAGTGTTGGATAATTTAGAAGAGGCATTAATTGGCTCTGATGTGGGGGTTGAAACAACTCTGCGGATTATTGAGCGTATTGAAAAACGTGTAGCCAATGATAAATACATGAGTACTGATGAGTTAAATGGTATTCTGAAAGAGGAAATCATTCAATTGTTGTCAGAAAATAATATAAATACAGAAGTTGATGATTTTGCAGATGCACCAAAACCTTATGTTATTATGGTAGTAGGGGTAAATGGGGTAGGAAAAACAACAACGATTGGCAAACTCG
This sequence comes from Paludibacteraceae bacterium, assembly GCA_017986765.1. Classification (GTDB taxonomy): domain Bacteria; phylum Bacteroidota; class Bacteroidia; order Bacteroidales; family Paludibacteraceae; genus JAAYPI01. The sequence continues at coordinate 1,798 of JAGNUZ010000126.1, forward strand.
CTTATCAATTAAAACAATCGGGAAAATCAGTGTATTTAGGAGCTGCTGATACTTTTAGAGCCGCTGCTGTAGAGCAATTGTCTATTTGGGGAGAGCGTGTGAACGTGCCCGTTATTAAACAAAAAATGGGCGCAGATCCTGCTTCTGTGGCATACGATACCATTGCTTCGGCGAAGGCAAATAATGCAGATGTAGTAATTATTGATACGGCAGGACGCTTGCACAACAAGGTAAATTTGATGAACGAATTGACCAAGATCAAGAATGTAATGCAAAAAGTGATTCCAACGGCACCACACGAAGTCCTTTTGGTGCTCGATGGTTCTACTGGTCAAAATGCGTATGAGCAAGCTAAACAATTTACTAAAGCTACACAAATTACAGCTTTAGCCATTACCAAATTAGATGGTACAGCTAAGGGAGGAGTTGTTATTGGTATTTCAGACCAATTTAAAATACCCGTAAAATACATTGGTTTGGGCGAACAAATGCAAGATTTACAATTGTTTGATAAAAATGCCTTTGTAGAATCCTTGTTAGGATAAGCGAATCGTATGAAAAAAAATCACATAGACCTTATTACATTGGGTTGTTCTAAGAACTTAGTTGACACGGAAAAACTCATGTATCAACTGAGATTGGCGGGTTATACCGTATCCCACGATGCGGAAAAACCAAATGGCGAAATCATTGTTATTAATACCTGTGGATTTATTGGTGATGCCAAAGAAGAAAGTATTAACATGATTTTGAGTTTTGCTGAAAAGAAACAAAAGCGACAGCTTAAAAAGCTTTTTGTAATGGGATGCTTATCTCAACGTTATTTGCAAGAGTTATCTGTAGAAATACCTGAGGTTGATAAATTTTACGGCAAATTTAATTATAACGAGTTACTCAAGGAATTAGGCAAAGAGTATCGCTCCGATTGCAGTGTGCAGCGAGATATTACAACGCCGATGCATTATTCGTATGTCAAAATTTCAGAAGGTTGTAACCGTGCGTGCTCGTACTGTGCTATTCCGATTATTACGGGTAGGTATCAAAGTCGCGAAATAGAAGATATAGAAGAAGAAGTAAAATGGTTGGTAACACAAGGCGTTAAAGAATTTCAACTCATTGCACAAGATTTATCCTATTATGGATTAGACAATTATAAAGAACTTAAATTAGCCGAATTAACTGAGCGTATCGCAGATATCGAAGGTGTAGAATGGTTACGGTTACATTATTTATACCCAACTTCTTTTCCCATAGATGTACTAAAAGTGATGCGTGAGCGAGATAATGTGTGTAAGTACCTTGACATTGCTTTGCAACATATTTCTGACCCGATGTTGAAAAAAATGCGACGTGGAATCACTTCTGAACAAACCTATGAATTACTCCGTATGATTAGAGAACAAGTGCCAGGTATTCACATCCGTACCACTATGCTGTTAGGTCATCCAGGTGAAACAGAAGAAGATGTCGAAGCATTGAAGAAGTTTATTCAAGAAATGCGTTTCGAGCGTTTAGGTGCTTTTGCGTATTCTGACGAAGAGGATACTTACTCCAATAAACATTATACAGACGATATTCCGTTTGAAGTAAAGCAGCAACGTGTGGATGAAATTATGGAGATTCAACAAACCATTTCGCTAGAACATAATGAAGCGAAAATTGGCAAACAATACAAAATAATAATTGATAGTCTGCAAGGAGATTATTATGTAGCACGTACCGAATACGATTCGCCAGAGGTGGATATGGAAGTTTTGATAAAAAAAGAAGAAAGCGAGCTTGTGATAGGTAATTTCTATACTGCTCAAGTCATTGCAGCAGAAGAATTTGATTTGTATGCACACATAATAAAATAATTTACTATATTTGTAGGTATATTAAAATCATACTACTGTGAACAACAAAGAATTAATCAGCGAGTTATCCAAACGCCTACATGTGCCGCAGAAGGATATTGTGGGTGTCTTAGAAGCTGCCGTAGATGCTTTTTCAACTACTTTTCAGCAGGGTGACGATCTTTCTGTGCAAGGTTTTGGTACTTTTCAAATTCGGAAAAAGAAGGAGCGAATTATTGTGAACCCAACTACCAAAGTGCGTCAAATTATCCCTCCAAAATTGACCATCAGTTTTAAAATAAGCAATACCTACAAAGAAAAAATAAAAAACACCGTACTACATGGAAAATAAAAAAGTGTCCATTCAAGAATTGGTCGATGTTGTTGCTTCTCAGGCAGATTTTACTAAAAAGTTTACCGAAGAATTTTTACGCGAATTAGTCCATGTGATGCAAGAATACCTTGAAAAAGACGGTATTGTGAAAGTAAAAGGTTTAGGTACATTTAAAATGGTACGCAATGAAGAGCGAAAAAGCGTACATGTAACTACGGGCGAACCCATTTTTATAGCCGCACACAACAAGCTTACCTTTACCCCTGACTCTGAGCTGAAAGAAAAAGTAAATAAACCATATGCTCATTTAGAAACGGTGAGTATTCCATTGAATATGACTGAGCCGACAGAGCAAATAGTCCAAGAGAATATCGCGGTTGCTAACGAAACAACGGCTTCTCAAAATAAAGAAGAATTATCTACTAAGAACGAAAGAGAGCCTATTGC
>JAGNUZ010000127.1 GCA_017986765.1 Paludibacteraceae bacterium
GCTCTACAGCTTACGCTTTAAGTGTAGGTGCATCTATTCTCGACCCCGATAATAAAAGTTTCATTCTCGCTCCAGTAGCTCCGCATAGCTTGAATTTACGTCCATTTATTTTTCCAGATAACTGGGAAGTCGATTTGGAGATAGAAAGTAGAAATAATAGCTTTTTAGTTTCCATTGATGGACGATCGTACACGTTGGATCAGAGTACCAAATTAAACATTAAAAAGGCTGATTACACCATCAAAATTGCCAAAAGGAAAGGGGATACGTACTTTCAAACTTTGCGTAATAAATTGATGTGGGGAGTGGATACGCGACAATCAAAACAATTCTAATATGCTAGCATATAATATTACTTTTTCTATGGAGTACGGCATGGTCGGTTTTTGGGAGAAATGGCTTACTCAAAAGTTTCTACCAATGATGCAAGAAAGTCTCCTGCATTCACCTATTATTTATAAAGTATATACCGATGCTACGGAGCAACGCATTTATACTGTGCAATTTAAGCTTGAATCGTTTACGGATTACGCTACATACCAAAAAGAATGGGAGCAAACTATACTCAAGCAAGTTAGTAAAACATTTGCTGCTGATGTAGTCTGTTTTACGTCTTTGATTCAAGAAATTTCGCTTACATAAGGATGGAAGTGTCTACTCCACATAACGAAACTATTATTCTAGGTATAGACCCAGGTACTACAATTATGGGATATGGCTTGTTGGGTGTAAAAGAAAATAAAGCGCACATGATTGCCATTGGTGTACTTGATTTAAAGAAACTGCCTGATCATTATGCCAAACTTCAACGTATTTTTAGTCGAGTATTGTCTTTAATTGATGAGTTTCAACCCACTGTATTGGCGATTGAAGCACCTTTTTTTGGAAAAAATGTGCAGTCAATGTTAAAACTGGGTAGGGCTCAAGGTGCTGCTATTGCTGCTGCTTTGTATCGTGATATTCCGATACAAGAATATGCTCCGCTCAAAATAAAAATGGCAATTACAGGTTCGGGAGCTGCGTCTAAAGAGCAAGTGGCGAGTATGTTGCAGCGATTTTTGAACCTCTCGGAACATGATATGTCGATGAAGTTGGATGCCACAGATGGTTTGGCTGCGGCGTATTGTCACTATTTGCAACTTAATAAACCATTTTCTACAGGCAAAAAAACATCTTGGAAAACGTTTGCAGAGCAAAATGCCCATCGTGTTAAAGGTTTATAGGTTCTTTTCTGTAAACAGTACTATTCAATTTCCGATTTAATTTCACGGTAAATATCCAAACAAGCCCACGCATCAATGGCTGCGTATTGTTTTTGTGCATCAGAGAGTTCGGGCGTTTCCCAATTCGATAAACGTTGACTTTTGGATATGCGTCTGTCAAACAAGATTGCATAAATCTTTTGTAAGCTCAAATCCTCAATACCGACTTTGCTTATAACCCGTTGAATATCGATGAAACCGTTCGGTTTTGCCGTATTCCATTTATGTAGCCCACTGAAATCATCTTTCATGGCAATGCCAATTTTTAGAATAGAGGGGTGACTGAGTATGGATACCAACGAATCGGGTAGTCCTGTAAGGTGTAAGCGAAACAAAAAGCAGACCTCATCACTAGCCAATTGCAGTAGTGCTACTTTATGCATAACTCCTTTTTGGAAAGAAGGTTTTGTTTCTGTGTCAAAACCGATAACGGTTTGCGTGTGCAAATAAGCTACGGCATCCTCCATTTTATCCAAAGAATCGATTACCTCTATCCGTCTGTCTCCATACGTAAGAGTAGGTAGGGTAGCCATCATGTCTTTGCTAATATGTGTGGGATATTTCATGTGTATAGTGTTTTTATCATGGAGTTTCCATGTTTATAATAATTGAGAATAATCATTTGTATCATCACGCAAAAAATCGCCAAATGATTCTTTTTTTATTCTTCTATTTTCTTGAGAGCTACTTTCTCTATCTACATCATTTTCAGTATGATATACTATGTTGTGCAATTGTTGTAAAGCATTTAGGAGTTTTTGTCCCCAATAATTTTTAAATCCTTCTATACACTCATTTAGCGCAATGCGTCTTACTTCAGGAGTTCCCATTTTTGTATTCATCACAAAGTCTTTGATGTCTTGATATACATCGGCTAAATCTTCGGATATACTTGCCATTACAGGTGTGTCATTTTCTTCTGATACAGCAAGATAGAGGTCAAATTCCCCCAATAATCCTGCTATTTTCTCGCGCACGTGTTCGTATTGGTATTCGGTAACAAATTTTTCTGTTTCTTCTTCCAATACATTTTCTGCTAATTCCACTACGCTCGCTTTGACATACAATAGGGGTAGTATTTTACAGATGGTTTCAATTGTTTGCTCGTTGGTTTCCTCCGTCTCGTTGTCTATTATATTGCAATACGCAAGCCCAACGGTGATTAATTCAATAGCATGAGAAGAAAGTTGAGTAGTCTCCATAATATATTTTTTTTAGGTGGTTAAACCATCACATTGTTTTTTAGTCTAATGAAAATAACGTACTTTCGTTGTTTATTTTTTGAAAGCAACAAAGATACCAAATATTATTAAATAGCTACGAATAGACAATCCTAATCAGCACATAAATTCCTTTTTATAGATGAAAGATATAATGGATGTACCTACCTTTTTGTACATGGCGGCAAATGAGCAAACTAAACGCACAGCATTTGCGTGGATGATGGAAACGTACCAACAAAAAATGTATTACCACATTCGCAAAATGCTTATTAACCATGATGACACGAATGATGTGTTGCAAAATACATTCTTAAAAGCTTGGACACATATTGCCTCATTTCAAGGTAATTCTGCTGTTTCTACGTGGCTGTATCGCATAGCAACCAACGAGGCTCTCGACTTTTTACGAGCTAAAAAGCAGTCTTCGGAATATGTAGATATAGAAAATATGCTGGAACTTTCGTTGGAAGATACTAGCTATTTCAGCGGGTCAGAAATTCAAAAAAAACTGCAAAAAGCGATTCTAATGCTCCCTGAAAAACAACGTCTTGTTTTTAATATGCGCTATTTTGATGATATGAGCTATAAGCAATTGTCCGAAATTTTAGATACATCCGAAGGTGCTCTCAAAGCATCTTACCACTTAGCAGTAAAGAAAATAGAAAAATTAATTTTAATACTTGATTAAACCTTTTTTGCTTTCGAGCGTCAAAGTTACAGAAAACAACGAATATGGAAAAAGAAAATACACTTTTAAATGAGGTAGGGAACGAGAATCCTTTTACTGTTCCAGAAAATTATTTTGAAACATTTTCTCAAAAAATGGAACAACTTGTTGATGAGCAGGAGCAAAAGATTACTGTACTGCACCTCACAATGTGGCATCGCGTTCAGCCTTATATCTATTTAGCAGCAATGTTTATAGGCTTGTACGTGTCTTTTAATTTGTTTTTAAAACCATCTTACGAAGCTAATAAACAAGAGGAACTGCAATTGGTGGAGCTTGCCATTGAGCAAGATTATATTCTAGATGAAATTGATGAATACACCTTGTATGAGCTTGTTTCTTATAATAATTAATAAAAGTTGAAAACCGTATTTAGTATAAACACAAAAAACAATAAACGTATGAAAACAAAATTAGTAGCACTAATGATGCTTATGGGTGGAATGTCAGCGATGTTTGCCCAAACAACCAACCGAGCCGAATTGAGAGAAACACGCATGCAAGAAATGCAAGACAAAAAGATTGATTTCATCAAAGAAAAAGTGTCGTTAACAGACAAAGAAGCAGCTGAGTTTTTCCCCATTTATACCGAATTTGAACAAAAACGCATGGAGTTAAACCGAGAATGTCGTCCACAAGGCAAAGGATTTAGAACAAATAGTGCAGATTTGAGTAATGAAGAAAAAGAAGCCATGATGGATAAGTTTATTCAAAACAAGGTGGAATCGGCTAATTTAGAAAAAGCGTATTACGAAAAGTATAAAAAAGTACTTTCTTCTTCGCAACTATATGACGTATTTCAAGCCGATAGAGAATTTAAACATGAATTGTTGCAAAATTATAGAGGAAAATGTCTTGACAATAAAGGTGCGAAAACCAGACCCTGTACAACTTCTAAAAAATAGTAACACGAAATAACTCAAAAGAGGTATCTGTGTAATGCAAGGAAAGTTACAAAATTCTTTCCTTGCATTTTTTTTATATCTTTTTGCATCAATATAACAGCTACATTATTAAGTGTTTGTCTTTCTTATACTGTTGTTAAGCAATAAGATGTTGGGAAAAAATACCCTGTTTATTTGCGGAATAAAAAATATAGCTCTATATTTGCACCGCTTTTGTAAAAAACGGCATGATTCGCTAGCTCAGTAGGTAGAGCACATCCCTTTTAAGGATGGGGTCCTGGGTTCGAGCC
>JAGNUZ010000128.1 GCA_017986765.1 Paludibacteraceae bacterium
CTACTAATTGAGTGCAAGTGATGTATCCAGCGTTTAAGAGAATTTGTTTTTCTTTTTTACTAAGTGCATTGAGTATAGTGATGGGGTATAGTTTATGTCTTTCTATCAGCTCTTTCAGGCTACCTTTTGCAGGATAGTCCCATGCTATTAAATGTAGTTGTTTGCATTCTCCATACTGAAGACTGTCTGTGGTAAAACGTGTATTTGTAACGATTCCTGTAATAAAATTCATATGCTCATATTCAGGGAGTTTCATGCGGTAGTCAATAATATCATTCACACGCGAATGCACGTATAAAGGTACCTGAATGGCTACGTTTTTTGATTGTTCTTGCGAATATTTGCACTCTATTATATATTGTGTCGTGTGTTGAGTGGCTATCACATCCATTTCATGCTGAAGACAATGACCTTTTACTACTATACCTACTTCTGTTCCAAATCCTTGTTTCTCAAATAATTGTCCGATAAATTTTTCAAAAGGATAACCCGTAGGACCAAATTCCATAATGGCTTTTTTGAGCTTGTATTTAAGGGCAAACACATTTCGTTCTTTTTTGAGCAACGCAAATGCTATTCTATAGATTTTTTTTGTATGAATGCCATCAAAAAGTTCTTGCTCAATTTTTTGTAGAATGTTATTCGCAATCTGTTCGCTTGCACCCGCATTCATTAGTGACTGCATTAATTTTGCTCCAGAAAAAAATTCTGTTTCGCCAGAAGCTTTTGTAACATTTACGGTGCTTTGTGTTATCATTGTAGTGTGTTTAAGAAAGTGACAGAGTCTATTGCAATTTTGAAACTTCTTGCTATTACCTTTATGTATAAAAGGCGGAAACGAGCTCCACCTTTTATTTCGTTGACAATGTGTCCGTTACCAATCCTACAGATATTGGTACTTGTGTTTTGTCGAATGTTGTTTTACTACTCTATTAAATAACAGAAGCACCAATCATATACGCTGCCGCTAATGCGATAATGGCGTATAATTCTGGGAATACAGCTAATATCAATGTTTTACCAGCTAAATCATGCCCTGAACCGATAGCCGCAATACCATTGGCACATACTTGTCCTTGACGGATAGAAGAAAGCATCCCAACCAATCCTACAGCCAAACCTGAGCCAAATACTGCTCCTGCTTGCAACCACGTGATGTCTGTTGTAAGTAATCCGAAAAAGTTACTCATTAAAAAGTAGCCTGCAAAGCCATATAAACCCTGACTCCCAGGCAAAGCGGTAAGTAACAGGAATGAACCAAATCCGTCTGGATTTTTTTTCATTGCCCCCACTGAGGCACTACCTGCAATTGAACAGCCAAACGCACTTCCTGTGCCAGCTAATCCAACCATTAATCCAATTCCGATGTAAGCTAATACAATAGGTTCCATTTTCTTTCTTTTTTAGTTGTTGGTTTTTAAATTAAATTTCTTTATTCTCGTTAAAAGGATTGTAGGGTTTACCACCACCTTCAAATCCTGCATTTTTATAAAACTCTACAAACGTTAAGCGAATAGGGTGTACAAAAGCACCCAATCCTGCCATAAATATAGTCATTCCGTGACCTAATACTAATATGATTATCATCACAATAGGTCCCAATATGATATTGTCAGGTCGTAAGCTCATTGCTAATTCATTAAATACAAATCCTAATATAGCACTGGATACACCCAAAGCAAATAAACGTATATAGGATAATAAATCACCAACTAATCCCGTTAACATTACATATACGTCCCATAATCCCGCTAAAAAATTCATAAAGATATTGCGTTTTGGGTTGTTTAATAATAAAATTAATACCCCAGATATACCTAACACGCCGTATTGAATGTAGGTGCCTGTTTGGGGTGTATAGGCCTCTATTTGAGATGCAAAATAATTAGTGCCTAATCCTATAATAAGTAGTAACCAACCCATGGAGGAATAAGCGTACGTAATTCCTCTTACCTTTGAAATATTAACCACCTTAAGCACCATTCCAAATAATATTTGAATAACACCCAATGCCAATGCTAACGAAAATAGTTGATCGGTATCAATCATGTATTTTTTTAGATTTTCTAACCATGCAATGTCTGCTTTAATTAGATTAATTCCAAACAAGGTTCCCGTTAAGGCTCCAAAGATAACGGTAGATATGCCTAAGAATTGTGCTAAAGTCAAGATGCCTTTCATAGCAGGTTTTTTGTATTTGAGAATAGTAGCTGCAAGCACTATGAGCAATCCATACCCTGCATCTCCTAATGCAAATCCAAAAAACAGCATGTAAAAAGGAGCAAAAAATGGCGTTAAATCCAATTCTTTATGGTTCGGTAATTCGTATAAACTGCCAATAAATTCAAAAGATTTGTTAAACCAATTATTTTTTAGTAAAACAGGGACTTTCTCTTCTGTTTCTGTTTTCTCGGCGGTATAAACAATGTCTTTTTCAGACAAATAGGTATTCAGTAATTCTTTTTTAGGTGTTGGTACAAAGCCTTCTATGAGCATTACATGGTTTTCTACTGTTTGTTCTGTTTGTAAATAGGCATTGGAATCATCAATGTCCGATTTCCATTCATCTTTTAGCTGTAGCAAAGGTTCTATATGATGACAGGCAATAGCATTCAAAGTTTGTTCCAGTGCTTCTATTTCTGTGTGTATGGTTGTTTTGCTTTCTTGCACAGCAGAAAGGGCGGCGTCAGGCAAGCCTATTTCATCAATTTCTACTAAATCAAGCAGTTCGCTGATGTCTTCATCATTCTCTTGAAAAAGTACAAAATGAGCAAATCCACCACGATTTGATATATGTTCGATATTATATTCGGTTTCCCATGCAGGATTGTACTTTTTTTCTTTACAGATTAAAAAATGGATAACAATACCATTGTTGGCTAATTTATTAAGTGTAGCGGTAGCAAAATTTCCCCAAGGTAACAGTTGCTGTTCTTCTTTTTCTAACGAAGACAGTATGTTCTTTTTGTGTTCAATGGCCTGTTCTGTCTCGTTCACTTTCTCGAAGACTTCTTTCCCCGATGCATTCGTCTGCATCAAGGTTTGACTTTCTTTTACATTCTCCTTGCGGTTTTTTAGTTTTCGCACGGTTTTCCCAAGCTCGTTGAGGGAGCGATAAGCATCTTGTATTTCGGGTGTATGTTCGTTTTGCTTAGTTTGAATGTGCAACACACCCATCTTTTTTATTTCAGCCAAAAACTGAGCATAATCAGCATGGTACACCAAAAAAGAATATTTCAACATTGGTACTATCATCCTTGTTCCTCCTCTTCTTGTTGCCTTGTTTTTACAATTTTTTGAGCAGATTTAGATAGATTTTCTTCATCTTCTAAAAATCGTTTGATTTTTTTCATTGCATCTTCAAAACCTGGAATCTGTACTTTTTCGTACAAGTTCACCTTTTGGGTTGTTTTTTTACGAGCATGCTCTAACAATTCCATTTTGCGTATCCACACGGCACGATTAATGCCTATAGTCGCAATTTTACGGAGTATTTCTATGCCATCAGCATACCACATTGGCGCTGTAAATGGGTTGTAAGGTGCAATAGCGAATTTCACTTCTTCTAAAATAGGTGTTAGTACGCCAGCAATTTTTTTTGTCGAAAGTACTACATTCTCTACGCTCAATAGCGAGGTGTCAAACTCTCCCCATAATTTTAGTAAATAGGTATAACGTTTCCATTCTTGATCAAACTCTGTTTCCAATTTGGCCGCATTGTCTTTAGCACGTTTTACTTCGCTACGCAACGCCGATTCTTTGTTTTTCAGTGTAGGCAAGGCTCTCTTGCGTACCTTGAGTTGTTTATCGAGGTGTTGAAAAGAGGTTTTATTATATTGAAAGTTAATCGCCATGTATCTTTACCTTATTTTTTCCAATATTTCTCTGTTATCACTTCTTTAATACCTACTTCTGCTTTAGAAAAATAGGAACCAAATAATTTCCATGATATATTGAGCATGGTTTCTATATTTTCATTTACATCAATGGCTAATAGCTCATTTGAGTAATCTTTTGCATATTCTAATGTACGTTCATCGTAATCAGTAAGGTCAAAACCATTTTCCATTTTTGTGCGTGCATTCGATGCATCGGCATACAGACGAATCGCTGCATTCATTACTTGTGGATGATCTTCGCGTGTTTTTTCTCCAATCACTAATTGTTTTAAACGTGATAATGAGCGGAATGGATCGACAATTACTTTGCCAATTTCTGTATCACGACGTAAGAATAATTGTCCTTCGGTAATGTAACCCGTATTATCTGGAATAGCGTGTGTAATATCGCCACCAGATAGGGTCGTAACCGCAATAATAGTGATAGAACCGCCTGAGGGGAATTGTACAGCTTTTTCG